>DAOURA010000006.1 GCA_030625325.1 Marinosulfonomonas sp. | reverse complement strand
GAAACCTTGCCTTCGGCGAGGATATTTAAACCAACTCGAATTGGCCTAAATATCCCCCGCGCGGAGCGCTAAAAGTTCTATACGGCCGATCGGGCCGCCCGTTTACGTTCATGGGGGTCAAGATAGCGTTTGCGCAAGCGTCTGGCTTTTGGCGTAACTTCTACCAGTTCGTCATTGTCGATGTAGGCAATCGCCTCTTCCAGTGACAGGTTGATATGGGTTGTCAGGCGTACCGCTTCGTCGGTGCCGGATGCCCGAACGTTGGTCAGTTTTTTGCCCTTCAGGGGGTTCACTTCCAAATCGTTTTCACGGTTGTGCTGGCCAATGATCATGCCTTCATAAACCTGTTCCTGCGCCCCGATAAGCATGCGACCCCGGTCTTCCAGGTTCCACAGGGCAAAGGCGACAGACACGCCATTTTCAATTGATATCAGCACACCTGCACGGCGTCCCGGGATTTTACCCTTATGGGGCGCCCATTCATGGAAAACCCGGTTCAGCACGCCTGTGCCACGGGTATCTGTCATGAACTCACCGTGATAACCAATCAGGCCACGCGACGGGACGTGGGCGATGATGCGGGTTTTACCACTTCCGGCGGGGCGCATTTCAACCAGTTCACCACGGCGCACGCCGGTTAGTTTTTCAATCACAGCGCCGGAATAGTCGTCGTCCACATCAATGGTGACTTCTTCGATTGGTTCCAGCTTTTGGCCGTCTTTTTCCTGAAACAGGACCTGAGGGCGCGAAACTGACAGTTCAAACCCTTCGCGGCGCATGTTTTCAATCAGAACACCCATTTGCAATTCGCCACGCCCGGCAACCTCAAAGGCATCGCCACTTGGGGTGTCCGAAATATGGATCGCAACATTTGTTTCGGCTTCTTTCATCAGGCGGTCACGGATAACGCGTGACTGGACTTTTTTGCCATCACGCCCGGCCAGCGGGCTGTCGTTGATGCCGAAGGTCACAGAAATTGTTGGTGGGTCAATCGGTTGCGCCGGAATTGCCGTGTTCACGTCCAGTGCGCACAGGGTATCGGCAACCGTGGCGGTTTTCATCCCGGCAATGGTGACAATATCGCCGGCAACGGCCTGATCAATGGGTTGTTGGACCAGACCGCGAAAGGCAAGGATTTTGGTGACGCGGAACTGTTCAACTTTTTCACCTTCGCGGCTTAGGGCCTTAATGGTTTCGCCGGTTTTCAAGGTTCCGCTTTCAACACGGCCTGTCAGGATCCGCCCGATAAACGGGTCGGCCCCAAGGGTGGTAACCAGCATTTGAAACGGCTCATCGGCCTGTTCGATTTGTTTGGGGGCGGGCACATGGCGCACCACCAGATCAAACAGCGCGCCCAGATCTTTGCGCGGCCCGTCCAGTTCTTCGTCGGCCCAGCCAGAACGGCCAGAAGCATAAAGCGTTGGGAAATCAAGCTGATCATTGTCTGCGTCAAGGTTGGCAAACAGGTCAAACACTTCGTCCAGCGCGCGGTCTGGTTCTGCGTCGGGCTTGTCCACTTTGTTCAGAACAACAATCGGGCGCAACCCCAGGGCCAGCGCCTTGGAGGTTACAAATTTGGTTTGCGGCATCGGGCCTTCGGCGGCATCCACCAACAAAACCACACCATCCACCATGGACAGGATGCGTTCAACCTCACCACCGAAATCGGCGTGGCCGGGGGTGTCTACAATGTTAATTCGCATCCCGTTCCATTCCACCGATGTGGCTTTGGCCAGAATTGTGATGCCCCGCTCACGTTCCAGATCATTTGAATCCAGCGCCCGTTCATTCACGGCCTGATTTTCCCGGAAAGCACCGGATTGTTTCAAAAGCTCATCAACCAGGGTTGTTTTACCGTGATCAACGTGGGCGATAATAGCGATGTTGCGCAGTTCCATGGGGCTACCTTTTAGGGGGTTCGCACGCGCCCTATACTGGCTATGCACAAAAGGCCAGAACTATCGGAGAATTGTTTTTGAAATACCGGCGGCGCAAGGCCGGTACCTTACCTGTTATGGGGCAGGTTCAGGGAATGATCCGACTGTATTTTGTGCCTTTAAGCGTTGCCCCCGCGATAAGGCCAGCCTGACCAAAGACCACTGCGACCACCGGTGACAACATCGTGGTGGTATCGGCGGAATAGTTTTCGCCCGTCGTATTGACCGCATATTCCAGATTGGCACCGCCCGCCCAGCCGGGGGAATTACGAAAATCGGCCAGTGCGTCTTCGGTCATGAAAAACAGGGCGTGGGCATATTGCTGCGCGCCAATTTGCAGCCCAAAGCTGGCCTGCGCAGCAGAATAGTAATCCACCGTTGCGCCGCCAACGCGCAAGGCACCGCGCCCAAAGGCGCCCCCCAGGCCAAACCCGGCCTTAGTGATCAATGGCATCACCAGAATGCCCACGGACTTATCGCGCAGGGTTTGGGTGCCCGGCTGGCTGGAATAAAGAAATTCAAGGGAGCTGTCGACACGGGCGTCGATGGTATGTGCGCCGTTGCTGCTAAGGCCATTGTTACAGCCTGCTGCGGCCAATGTTGAACTGGCGGCGCCTGCGATGAAAAATCGCCGGGAAAAATTGTTCATGGGTGTACCTTTGTCTGCCGATTGCCTCTGGTGTCGGCCTTATACGGCCGATCTGACCCAACTATAGGGCAGATAAAGGTTGCTGTCATCAGGAAGAGTCGCTTGGGCGGTGTTCTGCCGGGGGTCAGCCCGCCAGCAGGCGCGCGGCGGCGGGGGCGAAATAGGTCAGCACCCCGTCACAGCCTGCGCGTTTAAAGGCGATCAGGCTTTCCATCATCACCTTATCGCCATCAACCCAGCCGTTTGCGGCCGCGCCCGCGATCATCGCGTATTCACCGGACACCTGATAGGCAAAAGTGGGCGCACCCAGTTCGGTTTTGACCCGCGCGCAGATATCAAGATAGGGCATCCCCGGTTTCACCATGACCATATCAGCCCCTTCGGCCAGATCCTGCGCTACATTGCGCAGGGCTTCGTCTGAATTGGCCGGGTTGATCTGATAGGTGTTCTTGTCCCCGACCAAAGCACCACTGGCCCCGACCGCATCCCGAAACGGGCCATAAAAGGCGGATGCAAATTTTGCCGCATAGGACATGATCGTTGTGTTCTGGTGGCCGGCTGCTTCCAGCCCGTTGCGTATGGCGGCGATGCGACCGTCCATCATGTCGGACGGCCCGATAATGTCTGCACCTGCATCTGCCTGCGCCAGTGCCATTTTCACCAATGCCTCAACGGTGGCGTCATTGACGATTTCGCCATCCATGACGTATCCATCATGGCCATTTATATTATAAGGGTCCAAGGCCACGTCGGTCATCACGGCGATTTCCGGCACCTCGGCCTTTAGGGCGCGAATTGCCCGGTTTGACAGGTTGTCCGGGTTCCAGGCATCGGCGCAGTCTTCGGTTTTCAGGCCCTGTTCAATATAGGGAAACAGACAGATCGCCGGGATGCCAAGTTCTGCGGCCTCACGGGCCGCGATCAACATGTGATCAATGGTCATTCGGGCAACACCGGGCATCGATGCAATCGGCGTTGATGTGTCTTTGCCTTCCTGTATGAAAACCGGCCAGATCAGATCACTGGAACTAAGGGTGTTTTCGCGGACAAGGGCGCGTATGGCAGGTGTCTGGCGCAGGCGCCGGGTGCGGCTGGCAGGGTATGGGGTGGTTGGGCTTGGCATGGTAATTGGTCCTCGTATGGCTCATAAACCGCTTGGCACGGATTTCCCGCCACCTCAAGGGTGGCAATCGTCAGGCGTGCAAAGTAGTGTCGCGGCAAATTTATACAGGAATCTTCGATTTGGGTTGGTACGACACCGTTTTTGAAGTGATCGATATGCGGTCATTTTCCAATTTGTGGTACTGGATCGCACTTGCCGTTATCTGGTCAACTGCCAGCCATTGGGTGCTGGGGGTGCCATTTGATATGGTGTTGCGCGCACGCCGTCACGGCGGGCAGGCAGAAACCGATCTGGAAGACATCGTGCGCATCAACATCAATCGTTTGCTTTATATCGGGCAGGTCTCGGGCCTGTGGATGCTGGCCCTTGGTTGTGCTTTTATCACCGGTCTTTTGATGTTGGGGTTTGTCTATGGCATGGAATTTTCTCAGGCGATGTTCTTTTTTGCGTTTCCCCTGTCGATCATCGGATTGCTGAACATGTCAACGGCCCGCCTGATTTCATCAGAAGGTGCAAGCGGTGAGTTGTTGCAAAAACGTCTGGGGCGCCACCGTCTTTATACACAGATTATCGGGATGTTATCTGTGCTGGTGACATCCATGTGGGGCATGTATCAGAACCTTGCGGTAGGCCCCCTGGGCGTTTGACAAACCCCTGTCACAAAAACAGAAAAACCCTATGCCCAAGCAAAACCATATAACCATCAGCGGTGCCCCCGAAGGGTTTGACGCCCGCCTTGTACTGGCTGAGCTAAAGAAAACCGGCGCGCCCGTTGTGCATGTGGCGCGTGACGATAAACGCCTTGCGGCCATGCAGGCGGCGTTGGCATTCTTTGCACCACATGTACCGGTGATCACCTTTCCGGCGTGGGATTGTCTGCCCTATGACCGGGTGTCGCCAAATGCCGATGCATCGGCAACGCGCATGGCCACGCTGGCCGGACTGGCGCAGGGTGGGTTGGGCAATTTTATCCTGCTGACAACACTTAACGCCGCCAGCCAAAAGGTGCCCGCGCGCGCCGTTTTGAAAGAATCCGCCTTTAGTGCCACGGTTGGTCGGCGCATCGACGAAGCGGCCCTACGTGCCTTTTTGGTGCGCATGGGGTTCACCCAGGCCCCCACAGTGATGGAACCGGGGGATTATGCCATTCGCGGTGGCATCATTGACATCTTTCCACCGGGTGAGGGCGGGCCTGTACGGCTGGACCTGTTTGGTGATGTTCTGGATGGTGCCCGCCGTTTTGACCCGGCAACCCAGCGCACCACTGAAAAACTGGGCGTGGTGGAACTGGCACCGGTGTCCGAAATCGTGCTGGACGACGCGGCAATCACCCGGTTTCGCCAGAACTACCGTATTGAATTTGGCGCGGCCGGCACGGATGACCCGTTATACGAAGCCGTCAGTGCCGGGCGTAAACATCAGGGCATTGAACACTGGCTGCCGTTTTTCCATGAAACTTTGGAAACCATTTTTGACTATTTGCCAGACGCATCCATTTGCCTTGATGATGCGGTTGAACCAACCCGGCTGGCGCGATGGGAAAGCATTGAAGATCAATATGATACCCGGCGCCATGCCCTGAGCCAAAAGAAACGGATGGACACGGTTTATAAACCTTGTCCGCCGGGGCTGTTGTATCTGGATGACGCGGCCTGGGGGGGGGCGATTGCGGGTCGGCGGGTGCTGAATTTTAACATTTTGCCCCAGCCGACCGGTCCGGGTGTTACGGACGCCGGCGGGCGGATTGGGCGCAATTTTTCGCCTGAACGCCAGTTGGAAAGCGTTAATCTGTTTGGCGCACTGGAAGATCACGTTGACGAACGTCGCACCAGTGATCAGGTGATAATCGCCAGCTACTCAGAAGGGGCGCGCGAACGACTGCATGGGTTGATGCAGGATCAGGGGCTTGCCGGGGGGCGGTTGATCAATGACTTTCGTGACCTGCCTGATGGTCAGGGTGGGGTCTGGTTTGTGGTCTGGGCGCTGGAACATGGGTTCACCGGCAAAGGTCTGACGGTCATTTCGGAGCAGGACGTTCTGGGCGATCGTTTGATCCGCCGGCCCACCCGTAAACGGCGCGCTGAAAACTTTTTGACAGAGGCCCAAAGCCTGACGCCGGGTGATCTGGTGGTTCATGTTGACCACGGGGTCGGGCGCTATAAGGGGCTGGAAGTGATCAGCGCCGTGGGCGCCGCCCATGAAATGATTTTGCTGGAATACGCCGAAAATTCGCGCCTGTATCTGCCGGTTGAAAACATCGAACTGCTAAGCCGCTTTGGCCACGAAGAGGGCCTGCTTGATCGCCTTGGTGGCGGGGCATGGCAGGCGAAGAAATCCAAGCTAAAGGCGCGCATCCTTGAAATTGCTGACCGGCTGATCCGGCTGGCGGCCGAACGAATTTTGCGCAGCGCCCCGATTATGGAACCCCCGGACCCGATGTGGGAAGCGTTTTCAGCGCGCTTTCCCTATCAGGAAACCGACGACCAGATGCGCGCAATCGAAGACGTGCTGGATGATCTGGCCGCCGGGCGTCCAATGGACCGGCTGGTGTGTGGGGACGTGGGTTTTGGCAAGACAGAGGTCGCGATGCGCGCCGCCTTTGTGGCCGCCATGTCGGGTGCACAGGTGGCCATCATCGCCCCCACAACCCTGCTGGCACGTCAGCATTACAAAAGTTTCGCCGAGCGTTTTCGCGGTTTTCCGATGAATGTGCGCCAACTGTCGCGGTTTGTCAGCGTAAAGGACGCCGCCCTGACACGCGACGGCATGGCCAACGGAACGGTCGATATCGTGATCGGCACCCACGCCCTGTTGGCCAAGGGGATCAGGTTTCAAAATCTTGGCCTGCTGGTGATCGATGAAGAACAGCATTTCGGGGTAAAACACAAAGAACGCCTGAAACAACTGCGTTCAGATGTGCATGTTTTAACCCTGACGGCGACGCCAATTCCGCGCACGCTGCAACTGTCCCTTACCGGGGTGCGTGATCTGTCGATCATCGGCACACCGCCGGTGGACCGCCTGTCGATCCGCACCTATGTCAGCCAGTTTGACGGGATCACCATCCGCGAGGCCCTGTTGCGCGAACATTACCGGGGCGGTCAGTCATTTTACGTGGTGCCGCGCATTTCCGACCTGCCCGAGGTAGAGGCCTTTTTGCGTGATCATGTACCCGAGGTCACGGTGATTGTTGCCCATGGCCAGATGGCAGCGGGGCAATTGGACGATCGGATGAACGCGTTTTATGACGGCAAGTATGATGTTTTGCTGGCAACGACCATCGTTGAAAGTGGGCTGGATATACCAACGGCCAACACGATGGTGGTGCATCGCGCCGACATGTTTGGGCTTGCGCAGCTCTATCAGATACGCGGGCGGGTAGGGCGCTCAAAAACCCGGGCCTATGCGTACCTGACAACCAAACCGCGCAAGCCCCTGACCCCGACGGCCGAAAAGCGCCTGCGGGTATTAGGCTCACTTGATACACTGGGGGCCGGGTTCACGTTGGCCAGTCAGGATCTGGACATTCGCGGCGCCGGTAATCTTTTGGGGCAGGAACAATCCGGGCAGGTGCGTGAGGTGGGGTATGAACTGTACCAATCCATGCTGGAAGAAGCGATTGCCAAGATCAAGGCCGGTGAAATGGAAGGCCTGTCTGACGCCGACGATCAGTGGGCGCCGACCATCAACCTTGGGGTGCCGGTGCTGATCCCGGAAAATTACGTGCCCGATCTGGATGTGCGCCTTGGGCTTTATCGCCGCCTGTCGGGCCTGCACAGTAAGGTTGAACTGGAAGGTTTTGCCGCCGAACTGATTGACCGCTTTGGCAAATTACCGCGTGAGGTGAACACACTGCTGTTGGTGGTGCGCATTAAGGGCGAATGTAAAAAGGCCGGTATTGCGCGCCTTGATGGTGGCCCCAAAGGGGCAACGATCCAGTTTTATAACGACAAATTCGCCAACCCGGCTGGTTTGGTTGATTTCATTCAGGATCAGCGCGGGCTGGCCAAGGTTAAAGGCAACAAAATTGTTATCCGGCGCGACTGGAAGAAAGACAGCGATAAAATCAAAGGTGCCTTTGCAATTGCGCGTGATCTGGCGGTGCAGGCCCGCCGTTAAGGCATTTCGCGCGTTGCCCGCCGAACCAACAACCAGGAAAGTGCGGCCAGCACACCCACACCCGCCACCAGCGGCACAGGTGTTCCGTCAAACGCGAGCCCGATCGGCCCGCCGATTAGAACCCCGGCAATTGTTGATATTGCAATCGTAACTGACGCCCCCAACCCGGCGATATGGCCCAGTGGTTGCAGGGTCAGTGCATTCAGATTGCCAAGGATAAACCCTATGTTGAACATCAGGAACGCCGTCCAAAACAACCAAAGCGGAAAGGAACCTGCCCAATCGACCACGCCGGAAACGAACACCACCGCGACCGCCACAGACACAAGCGCCTGCGCCCCAAACGCCCAGATCACCAGCCGCCGCATTCCAAGACGCACAACCAATATTCCGTTCAACAGGGTGCCAAGCAACCCGATCAGGGCCGTCAGGGCAAACCAGGCGGGAAAACTTTCAACCTGCTGAAATGTATCTGCATAGATCTGCTGGGTGGACGACAACAGCGCCACAAGCATCCCAAACCCAAGGCTGGTGGCCAGCGTATAAACCATGACCATCCGGTTTGTGATGATCTCAATAAACCCGGCCTTTAGCAGTGAAATCTTAATGGGGCGGCGATCTGCGACATTCAGGGTCTCATCCAGGCGCGTGTTCAGCCACGCCATGCCAATGCAGGCAAAACCAACAAAAGCCAGGAAAAGTGACCGCCAGCCCCACTGGTCAATAAACAACTTGCCAACAAACGGGGCCGCCGCCGGGACCAGCATGAACACCATGAAAACAAAGGACGAAATCTGTGCCATCCGGCGCCCTTCGTATAGGTCGCGCACCATGGCAAGTGGGGCAATTCGCGGCCCTGCCACCCCAAGCCCCTGTATCACACGGGCCACCAGCAACATTTCCAGCGACTGCGCGACATAGGCCAGAAACGAACCGATCACAAAAATTGCCGTCCCCCCGGTGACGATGGTCTTGCGACCATAGGCGTCGGCCAGCGGCCCGGAAAACAGGGTTGCGACCCCCATGCCCAGCATAAAGGCAGTCACCACCAGCTGTGCCCTGTTGGGCGCGTCGGCGGACAGGTCGGCCGCAATATCCGGCAAGCCGGGCAGCATTGCATCGATGGAAAATGCAACCATCGACATCAAAAACGCCATCAGCGCGATGAATTCAATTATAGGCAGGCGGCGGGGCATCAGCCGTCCCTTTGTTGGGTCAGGTAATCACCGATGACATCGCCCCAAAACTCAGGTGGCTGTGCGCCCGGCACAACGGCCTGATTTCCCACAATAAATGTTGGCACTGATGTCACGCCCATTTGTCGTGAATGGTATTCCCGTTCGCGCAATGCGGGGCTGTCGGCGTCACTGTCCAGCAGACGTCGGATCAGATCAGGGTCCATTTCGGCCCGTGCACCAAGATCACATAAGACGTCCCAGTCACCAACGTCTTTGCCATCCTGAAAAATCGCGCGGAACAGGGAAGAAACTATCGCCGTCTGGCACCCTTCCAGCCCGGCCCAATGGATCAACCTGTGGGCGTCAAAGGTGTTGGGCGTTATGGTGATGCCTTCCCAGTTGATATTCAGCCCGGCCTTTTCGGCGGCTGTTTCAATCTGTGAATAAACCGCAATGGCCCCCTTTTGGCCGCCAAATTTGTTTTCCAGATAGGTGCGCCGGTCAACCCCGCCCTTGGGCATGTTGGGGTTCAACTGAAAGGGATGCCATTCAATTTCAAAGGGGTGGTCCGGGTGTGCTTCTAATGCGCGGTCCAGATTGGTTTTGCCGATATAGCACCACGGGCAGATCGGATCGGACAGGATATCTAGTTTGATCATGTTGGCCCCTTTTCAGCGGCTATCTAGTCGTGGAAGGGGATGAAACACCAGCCAAAAGAATGTGATCTATTCAGGAATTGCCAACGTCCATTGCGCGCAGCTTCTTTCGCAATACTTTTCCGTTTGCCCCACAGGGAAGCCGGGCAATGTGGTGAAATATCCGGGGTTGTTTATAGCGCGCCAAATGGGCCGCGGCGTGGGCCGACAGGGTGGTCGTCTTGATCGGTGAATTTGACGTGTAAAAGGCCGCAATCACCCGCACATCCTGACGCACGCTGGTTTCAACCACCGCGCAATCAATAATGTCGGGGTGGTGTCGCATGGCGCTTTCGACCTCAATTGGGGAAACCCTGTAACCACCGGCATTCATCATATCGTCATCGCGCCCCAAATAGGTGATGGCCCCGTTTTCGTCCATTTCACCGGTGTCCCCGGTCAAAAACCAGTCACCCTGAAACTTTTCCTGTGTGCCCGCGTCATCGCCAAGATAGCCCAGCATCAAACCGGGGTCCGTTCGCGCAACCGCAATTATTCCCGGTTCATTGATTTTGGCGATATCCCCGCCGTTCAATATGGCAACCCGGCGGCCGGTTTGGGCAAACCCCAGACTGGCGAGCCGGGCAGGGTGTGTTGGGGATGCGGATACAAAGGTCGAACATTCCGACATGCCAAAGGCCTCATATATTCTGGTGTTCGTTGCGGATTTCCACGCCGCACGGGTTGCATCTGGCAGTTTTTCCCCAGCCGACAAGCCGTGGCGCAGGGCGGGAAGGGGCGGTATCGGCGTTTTCAGAATTTGGCGGTAAACCCCCGGCGCGGCGGCAAAAATCGTTGCATCGTTTTGCGCCAAAAGACCTGCCAGATCACCCGGGCCAAGCCCCGCGCCGGGGATCAGCGCCGTGGCCCCAATGGCCCACGGATCCATCAACCCGGTGCCAAGGGTGTATGTCCAGTTGAACGCACCGGCGTGCAGCAACCGGTCATCAGGTGTCAGCCCATACCAATCCTGCCACATCATCTGACGCGCCCAAATGGCCCTGTGGGCATGGACCACGCCGCGTGCGCGCCCCGCCGTGCCGGACGTGAAAATAATATAGGCCGGGCGGTTTGGATCGCCCATAACCACATCAGCCGGGGGCAGGTGTTGCATCTGGTGCAAGTCATCTGTGGTGATCACCGGGCAGGCCGGGTGTTCAGGCAGGGCAACCCCCGTCGCCGCGACAATGCCACCGGGGGTCACTTGATCGTATATTTTGCCGACTTCCGGCACGGTTAGCTGGGACGATGTGGGTACAGGTATTATCCCAACCGCAATGGCGGCCAAATACACAATCGGAAAATCAACCGTATTCCCCAGCCGCATCAAAAGGCGATCCCCCGGCGCAAGGCCGGAATTCAGCAACCCGGTGGCCGTTCCAAGGACAGCCTGCTTCAGGCGGCCATAGGTCCACGTATCGGGGCCGTCAGGATCAAGCACAATCAGGGCCGTTTTGCGGGTTAGCCGGTCTGCATGGCGCAAGACATGGTCGGCCATATTAAACCGATCAGGGCAGTTTGGCCCGGGGCCGTGATCAAAAATTGCGTCCATAACTTTGCTGCTACGCCGTTACGTTCGAGGGTGCAAGTTCACGCGGAGGTGGCTATTTTTTGGTGCGGGACATGGGGTTTGAAAAGGGTTTGTTCACCCCCATGTGATTCGCAAAAACAGCCGGTTGATTCGCCTAAAAACCCGTATTGGCTGAATTACTTACTATAAGAACGCCCCATAAGTGCTTCAAATATATTGACCCTTATGTCGGGCCTGATGGCGACCGGGGGAATATGTGAAACAGGCAAGCCAGAGGGCGCGGGTTGCGCAGGGCCATATAAGCCACCCAGTGGGCAGGCTGCATTTCCTGGCGTAACAGCACAAAATAAGGTATCTGGCACGGGTGTCAGGCCATAGCTATAGCCCTTGTTGGGGGTGTCGGTATGGGCTTTGTCAAGCGGGCAACAGTCAGACCTGCTGACGCCCATGTGAGACCGCGGAGAGTTTTTGATCCCGTTTTGGAAACAATCCCCCGGCTTATAGCATTGATTGGTGAATTACCTGGTGGGTTTGGCAACAGTTCCAAACTTTTAGCTTGGCCGCTGGCTATCGCTCGCGTATAAACATTGCACTGCTCGATAGGTTTCTTGCCTGTATGAAACCTGCCTCAACAACTTAACGCCCGCTTCGTGCGGGCGTTTTTTTGTGGCCAACCCTGTCTGGCGATCAGGTCTTATCAGCTTATTCACTAATGGCATTCAAACCCACCCGGTGTAGGTTGGCGTAAACCAAACAGGAAAACGCCATGTTGCTTAGCGCCAAAACCGCCGTCGTCACAGGGTCAAATTCCGGGATAGGGCTGGGCGTTGCCCGTGCGCTGGCAGATGCTGGTGCGAATGTTGTGTTGAATTCATTTACAAATAGTGAAGATGACCACGCGCTGGCCAAATCTATTTCGAATGAATTTGGCGTTAACGTTCGTTATATTCAGGGCGATATGTCGAAGGCCGATGATTGTCGGGCCCTGATCGAACAGGCGGGTGCCTGTGATATTCTTGTCAACAACGCAGGTGTTCAGTTCGTGGCCCCGGTGGACGAATTTCCCCCCGAAAAATGGGACGCGATCATCGCGATCAACCTCAGCTCGGCCTTTCATACCACGGCCGTCGCATTGCCAATGATGCGGGCGGCAGGCTGGGGCAGGGTGGTTAATATTGCCTCGGCCCATGGGCTGACGGCGTCCCCATATAAATCGGCCTATGTTGCCGCCAAACACGGCATTGTCGGCCTGACCAAAACCGTGGCCCTTGAAACCGCGCAGGAACCGATCACCTGCAATGCGATCTGCCCGGGTTATGTTCTTACGCCGCTGGTAGAGGCGCAGATACCAGACCAGATGAAAACCCACGGCATGGACCGTGAAACGGTGATCAAACAGGTCATGCTGGAACGCCAGCCATCCCGGGAATTTGCCACAACCCAACAGATCGGCGGCACCGCGTTGTTTTTATGTTCGGGGGCTGCTGATCAGGTTACGGGCACAACGATTAGTGTTGATGGTGGCTGGACCGCGCTTTAGGCTAAAACCAACCCCACGGCCAAAACCCACATTGTGATGCCGATCAACAGGTCCAGAATGCGCCACGCGCGCGCTGATCCCATTATCGGCGCCAGAAATCGCGCGCCATACCCAAGGGAAAAGAAAAATACAAAAGAGGCCGATGTGGCGCCAAAACCAAAGGCCCACTTTTCAGGGATCTGTTCAAACCCGGTGGAAACCGCGCCAACCAGACCCAGTGTATCAAGATACACATGTGGGTTTACCCATGTCAGCGCCAGCCCGGTAAGCAATACCGCCCACAGGCCACCCGATTTGCCGGCTGTAATAATTGTATAATCGCCCTTATAGGCCGCAAAAAACCGCATACCGCCGTAGACAAACAAAAATGCGGCCCCGCCCCATGCCATTATCAAAGGGAACATCGGGTAAATCGTGACCATCGCCCCAAACCCAACCACCCCGGCCGTGATCAGCAACGCGTCAGAGCTTGCGCATAACAAACACAGCCAGAATACATTGGTCCGCAACAGACCTTGCCTGAGAACAAAGGCGTTTTGCGCCCCAATTGCCAAAATCAGGGAAAACCCCGTGACGAACCCGGTTATGAATGCGCCTGTCATGACCGGCTATTTAGGGGTTGGTATTTCTGCCGGTTTTCCGGGGTCTTTGGCGTTGGGGTAAACAAGCCCGGCCGAGATCACCAGTTTTGCGGCCTCTTCCACTGTCATTTCCAGTTCAATAATGTCGGACTGGGGAACAAACAGCAAAAAACCGGATGTCGGGTTGGGGGTGGTGGGCAAAAAGACCGAAACCATTTGTTCATCCCTGGGGATGTTAGCATTAATTTCACCCTTGGCCGTGGTGGAAATGAACGCAATCGCCCAAATGCCGGGGCGCGGATATTCCACCAGACAGGCCTTTTCGAAGGAATTTTCCTTTTGGGAAAATACAGTTTCGGCGATTTGTTTCAGCCCGCTATAGACCGAGCGGACCACCGGCATGCGTTCCACCAGGCCCTCAGCCCAGCTTAGGACCGAGCGGCCCAAAAACCCCTTGGCCAGCCAACCGATAAATATGGTGAAAAAGAAGAAGAACACCATTCCAACACCACGAATGTTGATCGATGTGTCTTCCCCTAAGTAATACTTAAAGAATGCTTCCGGTTGGTAGGCCGATGGCACAAAAGGCAGTACCCAACTGTCGATCCAGCCCATGAAGGACCAGAACAGATATAGCGTCAGGGCGATCGGGATCAGAACAATCAGCCCGGTCAGAAAATTTGCGCGAATCCGTGCAAACAACCGCCGACGGCGGTGCTTTGGTGGCTTTTCTTCATGTAAAAGGCCGGTCATTTAATCCAAATCTTATATTCAGTTGGCGTGTATGTAGGCGCTTTATGCTAGCTCTACAATCTGTTGTGCAATTGGGTGAACAAATGATCAGCTTTTTGCAAACTCGCGGGCGATGGCGCTGGCAACGCGGGCATTGTTAAGGACCAGTGCAATGTTGGCGGCCAGTGATTTACCTTCGGTCAGTTCAAAAATCCGTTTTAACAAATACGGTGTTACGGCCTTTGCGTTGATCCCGTCATTTTGGGCGTCCTGAAGGGCCTGATTGATGATCGGGGCCAGTATGTCGGCGGATATTTCGGCGGATTTGGGAATTGGATTGGCGACCAACTGACCACCGGGCAGACCCATTTCAGCCCGCAGATCATGGGCGCGTGCGATTTGGGCGGCGCTGTCCATGCGAATAGGTGCGGCCAGACCGCACGATTGTGACCAAAACGCCGGAAAATCGTCCTGACCAAAGGCAATGACCGGCACGCCCAGTGTTTCAAGAACCTCAAGCGTTTTTGGGATGTCCAGAATGGCCTTGGCCCCGGCGCCCACAACACTAACCGGTGTCAGCGCCAGTTCGCGCAGATCGGCCGATATGTCAAAGCTGATCTCGGCGCCACGGTGCACCCCACCAATACCACCGGTGGCAAACACCTTAATACCGGCCAGATGGGCGGCAATCATTGTGGCCGCCACGGTTGTTGCCCCGGTTTTGCCGGTCGCAATGCAGGCCGCAAAATCACCGCGCGACAGTTTGGCCACATGGCTGGCCTGTCCAAGGGTTTCAAGCTGGGCATCATTCAGCCCGATACAAAGATCACCATCCAAAACGGCGATTGTGGCCGGGACAGCGCCTGATTTGCGTACTTCGGCCTCGACTGCGCGGGCGGTTTCAACGTTTTGGGGATAGGGCATTCCGTGGGTGATGATGGTGCTTTCAAGGGCAACGATTGCATCGCCGTTTTTGCGGGCCAGCGCCACGTCTTGGGAAAAATTCAGGGGGATCATAGGGGCGTGTCTCCGGATACATAGTTTGCGGCGGCTTGCAGGGCTGCGTTCAGGGCCGCAGTCTGGTCAGCACCGCGATTTTCGGCGGCGATATGGGCCGCCATGAATGTGTCGCCCGCGCCGGTCACCCGGGTGACCAGTACTTCGGGGGGATTAGCGGTAAGGATACCCTTGTCATTGCCATCTGACGCGGACTTTGCGCCATCGGTTACCAAAACCCGCCGCGCGCCGCGGTCCATCAAGCCCTGCGCCCCTTCGGCGGAGGTTTCGAATTTCCGGTGGCACAACAGGCCGGCCTCTTCGAGGTTCAGGTATATGGTGGCCCCCGGATGATCCAGCAGCGGGGACAGGCGTTCCGCCTTGCCCGGACTGGCCGGGGCGATCCGCAGATCTGCGGCCGCGAAATAGGGGCTTTTGGCAACCCGTGACAGGGACGCTTCGGTCATGCTGCCGTCCAGTGCAATGATCCCGCCATAGGGCGCATCACTGTCGCCAAGTGCGCCGTTTTGCAATGGTTCCAGTATCTTATCCCCGGCGGCCTCAAGCGAATGGGAATCCGCGATTGCGGAAATCAGGCCATTAGCACCTTCAACCGCAACATATCGGTCTGTGGGCAGGTCTTTGGAAAGGTAAACATAATCAGTAATGATCCCCATGCTGTGACAGGCATCAAGCAGTTCAGTTCCTTCTGTGTCCTTGCCAATGGCCGTCAATATTGCCGGCCGCATATCAAAGCGGCGCAGGGTCATCGCAATGTTCATCGCCACACCACCGGGCAGGCGGGTTATGCGCCCCGGCACGTCCGAGCCCACATGCATATGGCTGGATGACCGTCCAATGACATCCCAAAGTACGGCGCCAATACAAAGAATATTCTGATTATTATCCATGCTGTTCTTTTGGCTGCTTCGGGGCGGGCTGGCAAGGCACCAGCAGAAAAATGCAACCTTTTTTGAATTTATGCTATAATGCAATAGAAACACAGTTTCAAATTGACAAAATATATTTTGCACAATCGGTTGTGATAAGTGAAGTCAGTTAATAGTTGACAAGAAACAACGGGACGCGCCATGAATATTAGCCAACGCATGCTCCAGTATATGGAAGCCGAAAAGCCCTTTCTTTCAGATGGTGGTCTTGAAACATCAATTATTTTTAAGGATGGAATTGATTTACCTGAATTTGCGGCATTTACACTTCTTGACAGTGATGAAGGCCGGGCAAGTCTGGACCGCTATTTTCAGAAATTCCTAAAAATAGCGCAGGATGTGGGAACCGGTTTTGTCCTTGATACCGCCACATGGCGGGCAAATTCGGCCTGGGGCAGGGTGATGGGGCTGGGGCATGATGAAATATCGGCTGTAAACAGGGCGGCTGTTGATTATGCGGTCCGCCTGCGGCTGGGCTGGGAAAGCAATCAGTTGCCGATTTTGTTGAATGGTATGATTGGTCCGGCTGGGGATGGCTATGTGATTGATGATATCCTTAGCCCGCAAAAGGCCAAGGATATCCATGCCATACAAATCAATACCTTCGCAAAGTCCGGGGTGGACATGGTAACAGCCATGACCATGACCTATGCCCAAGAAGCCATTGGCGTGGTTCTGGCGGCACAGGCCGTTGATATGCCGGTCGTGATTGCCTTTACTGTTGAAACCAACGGCAGGCTGCCATCGGGGCAAACGATTGCCGAGGCTATTGAGCAAGTGGATCGGGAAACCGGGGCAGGGCCGCTATACTATATGATCAATTGCGCGCATCCGGAACATTTTAGCGATGTTTTGGCCAAAGGGGCCGGCTGGTTGACCCGGATAGGTGCTATTCGTGCCAACGCATCCCGGATGTCGCATGCCGAACTGGATGCCGCCACATCATTGGACGAAGGCGACCCGGCGCAATTGGCACAAGACTATAAGTCGCTGCAAAAGATGTTACCAAACCTAAAGATGCTTGGCGGGTGTTGTGGCACAGACCACCAACATGTGGCGGCCATTGCACAGGCTTGCATTGTGAAGCGTGACGATGCCTTGCTGTAATCCGACCCTCAATGGGGCGTTAATCCTTCAACGGATAACGATCTGCTTCTTCAAATACATCGACAACCTTAACCCCGGCCGGGATAACCGCGCTATGAATAACGCCTGCCGGAATGTCATAGGTATCACCCGGCCCATAGGTTTTTGTGGTGTCGCCAATAGTGAATTTAACTTTGCCGGCTAACACTGTCCCCCACTGGGGCCCATGTGAATGGGGTGGCAGCTCCATATCCTTAAGGAAGTCGAAAAATACCACCAATCCACGATCAGACCGCACCGCGTGGCATTTAACGACATCGTCCGGGAACGGGATGTCCAGCCCGTGAAATGATTTGATAAAGCTCGGGAATTCCATAAACAGCACCTCTGGTTGCTTTTGTTTGCTACACCCCCCGTATATGTCACCCTGATCCGCAAATGTCGTGAATATTCAGCCGCTGACGCCATAAAGGGTATTGCAATTACACCACGCTTGAACTATTCGCGCACAATCTAAATCCGCAGGCGGGGTTTGGGCCGATATGGGGAGAAATCCCATAAAGGTCCGCCGGTTGGGCAACAGCCCTCTCACCCCGCCAAGGCATGAAACCGGAAATAAGGAACTTGGACATGGCGATCCCTGATTTTACATTGCGTCAGCTGCTTGAAGCTGGCGTTCACTTTGGCCACCAGACGCAGCGTTGGAATCCCCGCATGGGCGAATTCATCTATGGTGCGCGAAATGGTATTCACATTCTTGACCTGACACAGACCGTTCCAATGCTGGATGCAGCATTGAATGTTGTGCGTGATACTGTTGCCAAGGGCGGCAGTATTTTGTTCGTTGGCACCAAGCGTCAGGCGCAAAAGCCGATCGCGGAAGCGGCCGAAAAATGTGCGCAGTATTACATGAACTACCGTTGGCTGGGTGGCACACTTACCAACTGGCAAACTGTTTCAAAGTCTATCAAACGTCTGAAAGATTTTGACGAAAAGCTGGAAAGCGGCGCCGAAGGCATGACCAAGAAGGAACGCCTTGGGATGGAACGCAAGCAGGGTAAACTGCAGGCGTCCCTTGGTGGTATTCGTGAAATGAGCGGCCGCCCTGACCTGATCTTTGTCATCGACGTGAACAAAGAAGATCTGGCCATTGCCGAAGCCAAAAAGCTGGGTATTCCGGTTATCGCCATTGTGGACAGCAACTGCCCGCCAGATGATGTTGACTATATCATTCCAGGTAACGATGACGCATCCCGTGCGATCACGTTGTACTGTGATCTGGTCGCGCGTGCTGCCCTTGACGGCATGTCGGCGCAACTTGGTGCTGCTGGCGTCGATCTTGGCGAACTAGAAGAAGCCCCGGTTGAAGAAGCCGTTGCTGAAACCGTTGCAGAAGAAGTACCGGCCGTGGAAGCAACACCAGAAGCTGCCGCTGAAGAAAAACCTGCCGAGGCATAAACCCCTGGCTGTTAAAAAATGATCCGGGCGCGAAATATTCGCCCCGGACATCCCATTCAATTTTAGGAGAACCAAAATGGCAATCACAGCCGCTATGGTGAAAGAACTGCGCGAAGCGACTGGCGCAGGCATGATGGATTCAAAAAAAGCGTTGACTGAAAATGACGGCGACATGGAAGCCGCCGTTGACTGGCTGCGCACCAAGGGCCTTGCAAAGGCTGCCAAAAAATCTGGCCGTACCGCCGCCGAGGGCCTTGTGGCCGTTGCGGTTGATGGGGGCCTGGGGGTTGCTGTTGAAATAAACTCAGAAACCGATTTCGTGGCCAAGAACGCCGAATTTCAGGGCATGGTTGGCGCGATTGCCACAGCCGCCCTGGGCGTTGACGATGTTGAGGCCCTGAAGGTTGCTGAAATTAACGGCAAGACAATCGAAACAACCCTGACAGATGCGGTTGCCAAGATCGGTGAACATATGGCCCTGCGTCGTATGGCATCAATCAAGGGCGATGTTGTTGTGTCCTACGTTCATAATGCTGCGACTGACGGCATGGGTAATATTGGCGTTCTGGTTGCCCTGAAAGGCACCGATAATGGCATTGGCAAACAGATTGCCATGCATATTGCGGCTGCCAACCCTGCGTCCCTGTCAGAGGCCGATCTTGATCAGGATCTGGTTGCCCGTGAAAAGGCCATTTTGACCGAGCAGGCCCGCGAATCAGGAAAACCAGAACAGGTCATCGAAAAGATGATTATTGGCAGAATGAAAAAATTCTTGTCCGAAGTCACCCTGCTGGGCCAGGCATTTGTCGTCAATCCTGACCTGACCGTTGCACAGGCTGCTGAAGAAGCCGGTGTTGAGGTTCTTGGGTTTGTTCGTCTGGCCGTGGGCGAAGGAATTGAGAAAAAAGAAGAGGACTTTGCAGCCGAAGTTGCAAAGATGAATTCCTAACTTTTTTGGTTTAATTCAGATACTTAAAAAAAGCGGTGCAGCTATTGCTGCACCGCTTCTAACTTCTGCGCCGCCTAATTGGGGATGAGGCAATGCGCAGCACACTCCATTCAACCTAAAAATACACACAGGTTTATGGTAACCGGTTCCCCGGGGTGCGGGCTGATTTTGCTGTAATCGCAGCCGTCCCAGCCCGCCGTCCCTAGGCATAATGCCACCACTCACGGAACAGTCTCACTTTGACACTAATTACCGCAGAAGTAAAAGTAAGGTTTTCCATACCTCTTGTGGTAGTGCTGCATTATTATTCGCTCAGAACAAAAATCTGGTTGTAATAGGACGCTTTTAAGACCGCCTGTGCGGTGGTTTCAACACCAAGTGCAGCACGTGCAAGACGCGAATGTTTTTCAATAGTCGCCGCGGTCAGGCCCATTATGGTCGCAATATCTTGCGTGGTTTTACCATCACCGACCCATTCCAAAACTTCGCGCTGGCGGCTGGTCAGGGTGCGGTGAAGGGATGCGTAGGGCAGGTTGCTCATCTTTAGGTGCGCGACATTACATATTTGCGTGATTGTGCGGCCCTGATCCAGCCACAGATCATCAACATCCTGCTGGGTCATTTCCGGTTTGGCGACCAGACCGATTGCACCCTTTGTGCGGCTGGAAATATCTTTGAAACTAATGCTATAGCCAGCCTTGATCCCCATAGATTTATTGAACGCAACGATTTCTCGCTGCCGGTCACTTAATGCCTCAGGGTTATTTTGCACCATGCTCCAACTTCGTGCCCCTACATTATCAAGAGCCCAATTCACCATGGGGGCGTCAAAATACATGCCGCCATCAATGAACTGCTTCATATATTCGTCGGAATGGTTGCTTAAAATCAAAATGTCTTCACGGTGACCAAAGGACTGAGGCGTTCGAAAACGGGTATAGCCATAAAGTGCGCGGTCGAAGCCAAATTCATTCAGTTGGGTCAGCAAAAGCTGCCAAACCTCGCCACCTGTACGTTTTTCGTGCAGCTTTTCCAGAAAGTCGAGAATCATTCCTAAGCTTTCGAAAGATGCGCAACCAACGCCTCAATCGCCAGCCTGTAACCATCTGGCCCGAAACCACAAATTTGGCCTATGGCCACAGGGGCAATATAGGATTTATGGCGAAATTCTTCGCGGGCATGGATGTTTGACAGGTGCAATTCGACCGTTGGTATCTGGGTGGAGGCAATTGCATCCATCAGGGCAACGGACGTGTGTGTATAGGCCCCGGCGTTCAGGACAATGCCGTCATGTTTGGCGCGCGCGTCATGGATGGCATCAATCAGCGCACCTTCGTGGTTTGACTGAACACAGGTCGCGCTGGCACCGGCTTTGGTGGCAATGGAAACACACATCGCTTCGATTTCCGACAGCGTGGTTTTGCCGTAAACCTTGGGTTGACGTGTGCCAAGAAGATTTAGGTTAGGGCCATTTAGAATAAGAAGCGATAACATTAAGAAGTCCTTTTTTCTTATCATATTGGGTAGAGTCCAAAAATACGAGCGTTTGGGGGACATGACGGGATTTTATTCCGAGACGCAGAATGTATGTTACAGGTTGTATCTCTTCAATTTGGGGCCCGCGATGATGAAATCATCTAAAAACAACGACCGTACGGGCCATGCGTTTACATAGTGGTTTTAAGTTAACCCCTAAGTATAAGATAAATAATGATATTTATATTTAACATAATACATATTATGAGCGCTATGCGTAGTGCCCCTGAAGTACGCTTCCACTGGCAAAGGCTATTATTTAAATTGCAAATCAAATTAAGTTCAATAGAATTGCAACCTTAAGGCGTCTTTGTTGGTGACACGGAAAATCAATGCACTAAGAATGCACTATAAAGCACTAAGAATGTACGGGACTTGATGATGGTAAAAGAGGTTTTCCACCTATCCGCTAACAAAGGCACGGAACCGGATGTATTAGAACGTGACCCGGTGGCGGTTACCTTTAAAACGCCAGTTGCATTGGTCGTTTGTAATAAGCCTAACAACATTAATCTGGATATGTTGGGTTCCAATGATCTGCAGTTTGTGTTTTCAAATATCAGAAATTTGAATAGCGAGCTGTTGGCCAGATATCGGCCGTCAGTCGTCATTTCCTCCCTGTTCTGCCCGACTTTTGATTGTCATGAAGTTGCACTTATTTTGCAAAACCTGGGTTACAATGGCCGCTATTGCATCATTTCAGATAAAATACCGCGCCAGACACAGATAATTTCGGAGCTAAACAGGCTCTGCCCGTATTTGGATATAGATATAGTTTTCAAAACTGCCTGAAATGGTCAGGCGGTCACAGCGGCACCAGGTCGGCCTGAAATCGACGCATATTCTTTTGATAACTTTTGGCTGAATCCAGCAGTGCCGAAATGGTTTTTTCGTCCAGTTGACGCACAACCTTACCCGGCGCCCCCATAACCAGTGATCCGTCAGGGATTTCTTTGCCTTCTGTAATCAGCGCCCCGGCCCCGATCAGGCAGTTCTTACCAATCACAGCGCCGTTCAAAATAGTTGCCCCCATGCCGATCAGGCTTTGCTGGCCGATGGTACAGCCGTGCAGCATTGCCTTGTGGCCGACGGTGCAATTTGCACCAATGGTCATCGGATAGCCCATATCCGTATGCAAAACACAGTTTTCCTGAATGTTGGTGCCCTGCCCCACATTAATAATTTCATTATCCCCGCGCAGGGTTGACCCGAACCAAACAGACGCACCAGACCCCAGAATGATCCGCCCGATTAGGTTGGCATCGGGTGCCACCCAGTAATCGCCATCATCGGGGAATTGGGGGCGATGTTTGCCCAGGGCATAAATTGTCATGATCTGTCCTTGAATTCCTGATCCAGAGAACGGACAAAATCCGAAAGCTGCGGCTGCCGCCCCCGGCGCAACCGTTCGGCCGTCAGTATGGTGCGCAATTGGGCCTCGGCCTCGTCCAGATCACGGTTCACCAGCACATAGTCATATTCTGCCCAGTGGGAAATTTCTGCCTGGCTTTTGGCCATGCGCCCGGTGATTACCGCATCAGTGTCCTGCCCGCGGGTTCGCAGGCGGTTTTCCAGTTCGGCCATCGAGGGCGGCAAAATAAAGATCGACACAACGTCCTTGCCCAATGCAGAATTGCGGATCTGTTGCCCGCCCTGCCAGTCGATATCAAACAACGTGTCGGCACCGGCGGACATGGCGTCAGAAACTGGCCCCATCGGTGAGCCATAGTAATTTCCAAAAACTTCGGCGTGTTCCAACATTTCGCCGCTATCAACCATGCTTTCAAATTCGGCGCGGCTGCGGAAATAGTAATCTTCGCCGTCAACCTCGCCCTTGCGTGGTTTGCGGGTGGTGGCCGAAACGGAAAACCTGATTGTGGGGTCCCAGTGGCGCAACCTTTGGGACAGGGTAGATTTCCCCGCCCCCGAAGGGGACGAGATGATCAGTAACAGGCCGCGCCGCTGCTCCATGGGTTACTCCACGTTTTGTACCTGCTCGCGCATCTGGTCTATCACCGCCTTCAGGTCAAGCCCGATGCGTGTAAGATCGCTGGATTGTGCCTTGGAGCACAGGGTATTGGCCTCACGGTTGAATTCCTGACTAAGGAAATCCAGCTTGCGCCCGACCGGCCCGGCCGCCTTCAACAGGTCGCGGGCGGATTTAACATGGATTTTCAAGCGGTCAATTTCTTCGGTCACATCGGCCTTGACTGCAATGATCGCCAATTCCTGTGCAACACGGTCGGGGTCTGCCCCGTCGACATTTTCCACGATCAGGGCCAGTTTTTTATGCAAAGCCAGTTTTGCCTTCACACGCCGCATCTCGGTGGCCTTGGCGGCGGCGATTGTCAGCTCTGTGATCTGGTCCAGCTGTTCATGAATTATTGTGGCAAGGACGCGGCCCTCTGCCTGTCGCATCGAATTGAAATTGTACAACAATTTATCGATATCGTGGCATAAAAGTTTTACCAGCTTTCTGGTGTTCATCTCGGCCGGTGTACCATCGGTTATGGTGCGCATATTCAGAATTTCAGCCGCAGACGTCAGGGCCAGTTTTATGCCGTGTTCTGCAAATGCGCTGTCTTCCACCTGCTGCACTGCCGCCAGAACGCCCTTTAGGGCGACCGGGTCCACCGCCAGGGTTTGGTCCCTGTCATCGCGCAACACCTTTAGTGTCAGGTTGATATTTCCACGCTCTGCGGCTTTTTTCACAATCGGGCGCAGGGCCGTTTCCAGCCCTTCGATCCAATCGGGCAAACGCAGCCGTGCATCCAGCCCGCGCGCATTAACTGAGCGGATATCCCAGGCCCAACTAAACCCCTCGCCTGCGCCTTTGGTTGACGCAAAACCGGTCATCGAATGTATTGCTGGCTTATTCATAGTAGTTAACCATTTAATATTTTTTCATCCTGCATTTGCTATAAACTGTGCCATATTAAGACATCGGTAAGTATTTTTGACGTAATGGTTAATAGACGGTGAACTCTGGAACAGTGAATCAGGGTAACACCAGATTAACAGGTGTAATGACATGGCCGCAACGGGTGTAAAATCAAACATTGTTCAGATTAAGGGCATCCCCAAAGAATATTTGGGCTTTCCGGCTGTTGCGCAGGTCGAAGGGTATTGGAGCGGCCTGTGCGATGGCGGTTTTGTTCCGGCGCGTGGCGCGCTGAACCCGCAAGGGATTGAAGCGGCCCTTTCATACACCTTTATTCTGGAATATATCGCGCCGGGAACAGGACGGTTTCGCATTGCCGGGAACCACCTGAATACCCTGATGGGGCTGGACGTGCGCGGAATGCCCATTTCATCCCTGTTTGTCCCCGATGCGCGCAAACAGATTGGTCAGGTAATTGCAGATGTTTGCACAAACATTTGTATCGCCGAACTGGATCTGGCAGGCAAGCCGGGCTTTGACTGGGGTTTTTTGAGCGCTAAAATGCTGTTGGCGCCACTTGTTGACGACCACGGACAGGTGACGCGCATTCTGGGGTGTTTGCAAAGTTGTGGTGATATTGGTCGCCAGCCAAGGCGTTTGGAAATTAAAGCAATCCGAGTTCGTGATCCGGGGCTGGCCTTGCCCGTGGGGGCAGCTGTGCCACCCCGCCCTAAAATGGCCTTTTGTGAACCGGTGCCCCCGTTTGTGCATAAGGCCCCACCAAAAAGGCCGGACGAAAACCGCCCGGCCCTGAAATTGGTTGTCAGTAACGCCTGATCAACCGGTTGCGGCCTGTGCTTTGACGTTACGCCGGTTGCTAAGTTCTTCGGCAACCAGAAACGCCAGTTCCAGTGACTGGCTGGCGTTAAGGCGTGGATCGCACGCGGTGTGATAACGATCTGAAAGGTCTTCGTCTGTAACCGCACGAACACCACCGGTGCATTCGGTCACGTCTTTGCCTGTCATTTCAAAATGCACACCACCGGGGATCGTGCCTTCGGCGTTGTGGATGGCAAAGAATTCATGCACTTCGCGCAGCACTGAATCAAATGGCCGGGTTTTATAGCCGGTGGACGATTTGATTGTGTTGCCGTGCATCGGATCACAGGTCCAAAGAACGTTGGCCCCTTCTTCCTGAACCGCCCGGATCAGACGTGGCAGGTTTTCACCCACCTGCCCGGCCCCGAAACGGGCAATCAATGTCAGACGCCCGGCTTCGTTTTCAGGGTTCAGGGTGTTCATCAGGGATTTCAGGTGGCCACTGGTCATTGATGGCCCACATTTCAGACCAATAGGGTTTTGAACCCCACGGCAAAATTCAACATGCGCGCCGTCTGGCTGACGGGTTCTGTCACCGATCCAGAGCATGTGACCGGACCCGGCCACAGGCAGACCAGTGGTGGAATCAACGCGGCACAGGGCTTCTTCGTATTCCAGCAACAGACCTTCGTGGCTGGTATAAAAATCCACCGTTTGCAAGGTATGGGCGGCATCCTGTGTTACGCCTGCCGCCTGCATGAAATCAAGCGTGTCGGAAATGCGGTTGGCCACTTCGCGGTAACGCTTGGCCTCCTCCCCTTGGGTGAAACCCAAAGTCCAGGCGTGGACCTGATGCACATTGGCATAGCCCCCCTGACTGAACGCGCGCACAAGGTTCAGTGACGCCGCCGCCTGAGTATAGGCCTGCAACATACGCTGTGGGTCCGGGATCCGGTCCTTAGACGTAAAGTCAAAGCCGTTAATGATATCACCACGAAAGCTGGGCAATTCCACGCCATCAATGGTTTCGGTTGGGGTTGAACGTGGTTTGGCAAACTGGCCAGCCATGCGACCAACTTTGACCACGGGCACCTTGGCACCATAGGTCAGCACCATCGCCATTTGCAGCATCACCTTGAATGTGTCGCGAATGCTATCGGCGGAAAATTCGGCAAAACTTTCGGCGCAATCACCACCCTGCAACAAAAACGCCTCGCCACGGGCGGCCTGGCCCAGTGATTCTTTAAGGCTGCGCACCTCGCCCGCAAAGACAAGCGGGGGATAGGCAGCCAGCTGTGCCTCGACACCATTAAGTGCATCCTGATCCAGATAGTCCGGCATTTGAATGCGTGGTTTTGAACGCCAGCCAGATTTTGCCCAATTAGTCATTGTCTTTGCTCCAAGGGTAAAAGTTCAGTGTTGGCTTATAGGGCAGACCATTGAATGGCGCAAATGTTGATCGCGCTGTGACGCCTATAATTTTCGAGGTGAATTTAGTGGCTGTCTGGTGCTGCATTCTCTTGCCAGAGGCGTTGAAAACTGGTTCGGTGAAATTCAGTTTCGGTTCCTGTTTGTTGGATGCGGCGATGACTATTACGAATGACATCCCCCCCCCGGACCGCCGTGTGCGCCGGTTTGTATTTGTATTGCTGGACCAGTTTACCCTGATGTCCTTTGCGGGTGCCGTTGATTGCCTGCGGATTGCAGATCGTGCCGGGGGTGGCGGGCTGTATGAATGGGCCATTTTTGGTGAAGGCGGGGAACGCGCCACATCATCATCGGGAATATCGTTCGCACTGGACAGTGACCTGGCCGAAATTCCGCGTGATAATACTATTTTGGTTTGTGGCGGGGTTGATATAGCCAACAACTCAACCCAAAAAGTGATCAACTGGTTGCGCCGAGAGGCCCGGCGTGGCGTCAAAATTGGCGGCCTTTGCACCGCGTCCCACACATTGGCCGTGGCTGGGTTGCTTAGTGGCAAACGCGCGACGATCCACTGGGAAAATCAGGACAGTTTTTCAGAAAACTTCGAAAATGTGGAATTGACGAAATCGGTCTTCACCATTGATGCTGGCCGGATGACCACGGCCGGTGGCACGTCGTCAATTGACCTGATGCTTAAACTTATCGCCGATGATCACGGTGAGGCCCTGGCCAACGAAGTTGCCGACCAGATGATTTATTCGTCAATTCGCACGGATCAGGACACACAGCGCCTTTCTGTCCCGACCCGGATTGGTGTGCGTCACCCCAAGCTGTCCAAAGTTATTCAGCTGATGGAACAAAACATTGAAGAACCAATTAGCCCCTCGGTGCTGGCCCGTGATGTGGGCATGTCCACCCGCCAGCTTGAACGCCTGTTCCGCCGATATCTGAACCGCTCACCCAAGCGGTATTATATGGAACTACGCCTGCAAAAGGCCCGCAACCTTTTGATGCAAACCGACATGAGCGTGATCAACGTCGCGCTGGCCTGTGGGTTTGCGTCACCATCGCATTTTTCCAAATGCTATCGATCACACTATGACACAACCCCCTACCGGGAACGGGGAAGCCAGGCGGCTAGGGTGCTAAAATAAGGCACCACCCTACCTGATTTTACCCTGCGAAAGCTGTGTGGTTTTGGGATTTCACCGGGAATGCCGGTTGTTTTGGTAAAACTTTGCAAAAAACGCGGATCACTGGCAGGAAAATTCAATAATTGTGCCAGTTGCATTTTTAGGGTGTATCGGTTGATTTTGTTTCCCCTGTCGGGGTTTCCTTTTTGCTAATCACGCTTTAGCGTACCTATTTGGGAGATCGCGAATTTTCATCGTGACGACTAATGAGTAAAACAGGGAGAATACGAATGAAGAAACTGCTAATGGCGACAGCTGCCAGCGCACTTGTGATGGGTGCAGCGGCGCAGGCCGAAGATATTAAGCTTGGGATTATTGTCGGGTTTACCGGCCCAATTGAATCGCTGACGCCGTCTATGGCCGATGCGGCTGAATTGGCGATGAAAGAGGTCACAGATTCAGGTCTGCTGCTGGGTGGTTCTACCGTTACGTCCGTGCGCGGCGATTCCACATGTATTGATTCGGGTGCTGCAACAGCCGTTGCGGAACGCCAGATCACTTCTGACGGCGTAAAAGGGATTGTTGGGGCTGACTGTTCCGGTGTAACCGGCGCAATCTTGTCAAATGTTGCCCTGCCAAACGGCATCGTGATGATTTCGCCTTCCGCGACATCCCCTGCCCTGTCGACCGTTGAAGACAATGGCCTGTTCTTCCGCACCGCGCCATCGGATGCCCGTCAGGGTGTTGTGATGACCGAAGTGCTGATGGAACAAGGTATCAACGAAGTTGCCGTGACCTACACCAACAACGACTATGGCAAAGGTCTGGCCGATGCGTTTGAAGCCGCCTTTGTTGCCGCAGGTGGTAGCGTTACAATCAACGCCGCCCACGAAGATGGCAAAGCCGACTATTCTGCTGAAGTTGGCGCACTGGCCTCTGCCGGTGGTGATCGTCTGGTTGTCGCTGGTTATATTGACCAGGGTGGTTCGGGCATCGTTCGCGCGGCACTGGACAGTGGTGCATTTGATACCTTCCACTTCCCGGATGGCATGATCAGCTCGGCGCTGGAAGCAAACTTTGGTTCAGAAGTTGATGGCTCAACTGGTCAGCACCCAGGCACAGACAGTGAAGGCGCAAGCGCATTCACTGACATGGTGGCTGGTGCCTTTGACACAAGCTCCCCTTTCACACCAGAATCCTATGACGCAGCTGCGTTGATCATGCTGGCCATGCAGGCCGCAGGATCATCAGATTCAGCAGACTATAAGAACAAGGTGATGGATGTTGCCAACGCACCGGGCGAACTGATCCTGCCGGGTGAACTTGGCAAGGCCCTGAAGATCCTCGCCGATGGCGGCGAAATTGACTATGTTGGCGCAACAGCTGTTGAACTGATTGGTGGCGGTGAATCTGCCGGCAACTACCGTCAGATCAAGGTTGAAGGTGGCAAGATCGAAACGGTCAAGTACCGCTAAACTGCATATAGAAAAACACCAAAGCAGCCCGGTTTTCGGGCTGCTTTACTATAAAAATAGCACCGAAAATGGTGCATGCGGACATGGGGGGATTATGGGATGATCGTTGTAGAAGACGTCCATAAACATTTTGGCGGATTTCATGCCGTTGATGGTTCAAGTTTACATATTAAAGAGGGGTCAATCACCGGATTGATCGGGCCAAACGGCGCCGGGAAAACTACCCTTTTCAACGTCGTAGCCGGCGTTCTTAAACCAACTTCCGGCAAGGTACTCATGCAGGGTGAAGATATCACCGGCCTGCCGCCCCACGAATTATTTCATAAGGGGCTGCTGCGTACCTTTCAGATTGCCCATGAATTTTCATCAATGACCGTGCGTGAGAACCTGATGATGGTGCCCCCCGGTCAGTCGGGTGAAACCCTGTGGAACACATGGGTTGGGCGCGCCAATATCCGACGCCAAGAAGAAGAGTTACGCGACAAGGCAGATGGGGTTCTGGAATTTCTGACAATCGATCATCTGGCCGACGAAAAGGCCGGTAATCTTTCGGGTGGTCAGAAAAAGTTGCTGGAACTTGGGCGCACCATGATGGTGGACGCCAAGGTGGTGTTCCTTGACGAAGTGGGCGCCGGGGTGAACCGCACGCTGTTGAACACCATTGGTGATGCGATCCTGCGTCTGAACCAGGAGCGCGGATATACATTTTGCATGATTGAACATGACATGGACTTTATCGGGCGACTTTGTGATCCGGTGATTGTCATGGCTGAGGGCCGGGTTCTGGCCGAGGGCACGATTGATGAGATCAAAGCAAATGAACAGGTGATTGAGGCCTATTTGGGCACCGGTCTGAAAAATAAGGTGACCGCATGACTGTATGGCAAGGTTCGGATGCCTCCGGCGGGGATATTTGTGAACAAAAGAAGGGGAAAGTGTAATGGCGGAACCTTTTTTGATTGGCGAAAACATGACCGGTGGTTATGGGACCGGGGCCGATATTTTACATGATTGCACCGTTTCGGTGGACAAGGGGCAAATTGCTGTGATTGTCGGGCCAAACGGGGCCGGAAAATCCACCGCGATGAAGGCCGTGTTTGGTATGCTGAATCTGCGCAAGGGGGCGGTGCGCATCAATGGTGAAGACATCACCGGACTTTCCCCACAGGACCGGGTGGCCAAGGGCATGGCCTTTGTGCCCCAAACCAGCAATATTTTTACTTCAATGACCGTAGAAGAAAACCTGGAAATGGGCGCGTTTTTGCGTCGGGATGATATTCAGGCAACGATTGAGCAGGTTTATGAGCTGTTTCCGATCCTGCGCGACAAACGCAGCCAGGCCGCCGGGGAATTGTCTGGTGGGCAACGTCAGCAGGTCGCCGTGGGGCGCGCGCTGATGACCCAGCCGCAGGTGTTGATGCTGGATGAGCCAACCGCCGGGGTCAGCCCGATTGTGATGGACGAACTGTTTGACCGTATCATTGAGGTGGCGCGCAGCGGTGTCACCATTTTGATGGTTGAACAAAACGCCCGTCAGGCGCTGGCCATTGCTGACAAAGGTTACGTTCTGGTTCAGGGACGCAACGGGTTCACCGGTACCGGACAGGACCTGTTGGCCAATCCGGATGTACGCAAAAGCTTTTTGGGGGGATAGGCATGGATTTTCTTAACGCCATAGTCGCGTTCGCAAATTTTGTTCTGGTTCCGGCCACATCTTATGGTGCGCAGCTTGCGCTTGGCGCCCTTGGGGTAACGCTGATCTATGGGATTTTGCGTTTTTCTAACTTTGCACACGGCGACACCATGGCCTTTGGGGCGATGGTCACCATCCTTGTGACATGGTGGTTTCAGTCGATGGGGATCAATTTTGGGGTGTTACCAACGGCCCTGCTGGCCCTGCCCTTTGGGATTATAGCCACCATAGGTTTGTTGTTATTTACCGACCGGGTTGTTTACCGGTTTTACCGACGGCAAAAGGCCGCCCCGGTAATATATGTAATCGTTTCCCTTGGGGTGATGTTCATCATGAACGGGGTTGTGCGGTTTATTATCGGACCCAATGACCAGAAATTTGCGGATGGGGTGCGTTTTATTATTTCTGCCCGTGATTTCAAGACGATGACCGGCCTGAGTGAAGGCCTTGCAATCAAGGCCTCAACCGGGATCACCATTGTAACAGCCATAATTGTTGTGGCCGCTTTGTTCTGGTTCTTGAACCGCACCCGCACCGGTAAATCCATGCGCGCCTTTTCAGATAACGAAGATCTGGCCCTGTTGTCGGGGATCAACCCGGAACGGGTGGTGATGATCACATGGATCATCGTTGCGGCGCTGACCACGATTGCCGGGGTGCTTTATGGGTTGGATAAGTCTTTCAAACCCTTCACCTATTTCCAGCTTTTGCTGCCAATTTTTGCGGCGGCGATTGTTGGTGGCCTGGGCAACCCGCTGGGGGCCATCGCCGGTGGTTTCGTCATTGCCTTTTCAGAGGTTACTGTGACTTACGCCTTCAAAAAGGTGCTGAAATATCTGCTGCCGGAAAACCTGGAACCCACCGGGTTGGTACAGCTTTTGTCCACCGATTATAAATTCGCCGTCAGTTTCGCAATACTGATCATTGTTTTATTGTTCCGACCAACGGGCCTGTTTAAGGGGAAAACCATATGAACCCCGCTATCAAAAATCCGCTTTTGTTTGCACTTGTCTTTAGCCTGATCATCATGACGGGGTTCCTGAACAGTTGGAATGTCGCCCTTGGTATATTGAATATGGGGCTAATTTCGGCCGTTATGGCGCTTGGGGTCAACCTGCAATGGGGCTATGCGGGCCTGTTTAATGTTGGGATCATGGGCTTTGTTGCCCTTGGCGGGCTGGGTGCGATCCTTATCGGCATGCCCCCGGTTGGTGAAGCATGGGCCGCCGGTGGCACGCGCCTGCTGTTTTCACTGGCGGTGGCTGCGGGCACCATTGTCGGGGCCGTTGTGCTTTGGGGCCGGATGGCCGCGGGGCGGGCACGCACCCTATCTATGCTGGCCCTGTTGATTGGCGGTTTCTTTGTCTTTCGCGCCCTGTTTGATCCGGCTGTCGCCGCGATTGAGGCCGTGAACCCCGCCGGAACCGGCTATCTTGGTGGGTTGGGCCTGCCAGTTCTGATCGGTTGGCCTGTGGGTGGCCTGCTGGCCGCCGGGGCGGCGTGGATTGTTGGCAAAACGGCCCTTGGCTTGCGGTCCGATTATCTGGCGATTGCCACGCTGGGGATCGCAGAAATCATTGTTGCTGTTCTGAAGAATGAAGACTGGCTTAGCCGTGGCGTGAAAAACGTGGTTGGCGTGCCGCGCCCGGTGCCCTACGAAATTGACCTGCAAAATTCAGCCAGCTTTGTGGCGCGGATGGAAGGCTGGGGTTTGAACCCGGTTACCGCATCGTCGGTCACGGTAAAGCTGATGTATGGCCTGCTGTTTGCGGCTGTTTTGCTGTTGATGATCTGGCTGACCCAAAAGGCGTTAAATTCGCCCTGGGGGCGAATGATGCGCGCAATTCGTGACAACGAAGTTGCCGCCGAGGCAATGGGCAAAGATGTCACCCGGCGCCATCTGCAAATCTTTATCCTTGGCTCTGCCGTTTGTGGTATTGCCGGCGCCATGATGACGACACTGGACGGCCAGTTAACGCCCGGTTCCTATCAGCCGTTGCGCTTTACATTTTTGATCTGGGTGATGGTGATTGTTGGCGGCTCTGGCAATAACTGGGGGTCTGTCCTTGGGGGGCTGTTGATCTGGTTCCTTTGGGTTCAGGTTGAACCAATGGGCCTGTGGATGATGGATTTAATTACCAGCGGTATGGGCGATGATTCAGGCTTAAAGAAACACCTGCTTGAAAGTGCGGCCCACATGCGCCTGTTGACCATGGGTGTGATTTTGCTGCTGGTTCTGCGGTTTAGCCCGCGCGGGCTGATACCGGAAAGGTAATATTACGCGCCTTCAGCAATGGGGCGCGTTACTTTTCCGGTTGCTGGCGCAATATTGTGGCGACAAATACAGCGGCACCCTGTGCACTCAAATGGCCGTAGTCGGTTGTCAGATAGTGGCCCAAAGCGTCCTTGAACCCGCAATCACCTGAAAGGCTGCAAAAGACTTGTTCGGAGTTGACCACCGTTGCAGAATATTCTTTTGCCAATGGTATAAGATATGGCGCTTTGGAAATGTCTGATAATGTCCGATCGATTGTTTGATCATATTCCTGCTCAAACAATGCTTCTTTTAGGACCAGATTATTGCGGTTTGGGTATTCAGGCATTGGTGTAAAAAACACCAAAGGAATCCCGGTTTGGGACCAAAATTCAAGTGCATCGCGCAGTTGGGTTTTGCTGAACTCCGCCCCATTATAGCGGTTTGCCATCCACAGTTCCTGAATGTTTTCTGAATTCGTCAGTTGGCCGCGAACTATTTCGAAATAGGCCCGACAATAGGGGCCCATTGATTCCGGCCGAAGCGAACAGCCAAGGCCCGTTGCCTGAAATGGTTCGAACCCATTTTTGCGCAACCCCACCGCAAGATCGGATGCGTGGCTGTCGCCGATAACCGCAATTGAAATCGGGGTTCGCCCCTCTGCTTTTACGCCTTGTGCAAAGGGGTCACAGCCATGCCATTGCTGATCCCATGTGTCCACAGGCCACGCTTCGCACTGGCCCCGGCGCACCAAATCCCGGCGTTCCTTAGCGAGATCTTTAAAAATATTGGAGGCATCGGCAATCAGGTAACTGCTTTTGGGGACAAGCAAATCATATCGAAACGCTGCTCCGAATGATAAGAAAACCAATGATAGTATTATGGCGCCGCTGAATACCATTGGCCGGGTCAACAGGTTCGTGCCGGTGCGGGTTGTGCGGCAAGGTTTTTCAACAAATCGCCATGTAAAATAGGCAAGGAAAAGGCAAACACCGCTTAGCAAAATATACATCCCGATGGACGGCGGATCAAATGACCGGATACGTGCAAATGCAAAAAGGGGCTGATGCCAAAGATATGCGCTGTAGCTTATCAACCCTACACCCACCACAACACGCCCGGAAAGAAGCCGCCCGGCCCATGTGTCAGGCGTGGCAAACAGGATGATCAAAACCACCCCAAGAACCGGCGCGACAGAAACAAAACCGGGTGCCGGGGACTGGCGGTCAAGCAGGGCCATTGATCCAAAGATCAAGACCAACCCCAGTAGAGAAAGCAGGTTACTGCGGCCCCTTCCCCGGCTTTCCAGCCAGAAGGCACATAGGGAACCGGCCAGCAATTCCCATGCGCGGCTTGGGATCAGAAAGAAATTTGCGTTCTGGTGGTAATGCGCGCCCCACTGGGAAATCAGCAAGCTGATCAAAAGGGTTACCACAATCGTTGAAACAATCACCGTGCGGCCAAAGCGCCAAAACAACAGGATAAACAGCGGGAAAAACACATAGAACTGCTCTTCAACCGCCAGGCTCCAGGTGTGAAGCAATGGCTTTAATTCCGCGGCCTGCGCGAAATAGCCGCTTTGGGACAGGAACAGAAAATTAGATATGAACAATGGAACAGCCATCAGGCTTTCCGAGAACTCCGCCAATTGGCGCGGTAACATCCATAAGTATGCAAACGGCAAACAGGCGGCCATGACCACAAACAATGCCGGTAAAATCCGCCGCGCCCGGCGTTCATAAAAGCCCAGCAGAGAAAACGAAGACGTTTGGGCCTCGGCAATAATGATTGATGTGATCAGGTAACCGCTGATTACGAAAAAAACATCAACCCCTAAGAAACCACCCCGTGCGATATCTGGCATTGCATGGAAAAATATGACCGGAAGAACGGCCACAGCCCGAAGCCCATCAATTTCCCTGCGGTATTTCAATTTGTGACCAAATCCAGTTGTCAAAAGTAATCTATTTTTTGGTAAAACAATTCTGGGCATAGGGCACCATATTTTGGTTTCCCTGTCCAGATTTGGCTACAATTGATGCAAAGTGCCCTGAAAGTTTACGTTCTGTTCGGGGGGCGCATAAAAAAAGGGCTCGCAAATTGCGAACCCTTTGATTTTGTATGGTAATTGTTGCGGTTCTTAACGCTTGGAGAACTGGAAGCTACGACGCGCTTTGCGGCGGCCGTATTTCTTACGTTCAACAACCCGGCTATCGCGGGTCAGGAAGCCAGCAGCCTTAAGCGCGCCACGCAGCGAGGGCTCATAAATCTGCAAGGCTTTGGAAACGCCGTGCTTTACCGCGCCGGCCTGGCCGGACAAGCCGCCGCCCTTTACGGTGGCAACCACGTCAAACTGATCAACAACACCGGCAACCTGAAACGGCTGACGCAGGATCATTTGCAGCACTGGGCGGGCGAAATACACGCTCATGTCTTTGCCGTTCACGGTCACTTTGCCGGAACC
>DAOURA010000072.1 GCA_030625325.1 Marinosulfonomonas sp. | reverse complement strand
ACAACAGCGAGGGATCAAAAAAATGAAATTCAACAGACGTCAGGCACTTGGGGTAATGGGCGGAACAGCGGCGGCATCGATGATTGGTGCGCCTGCTTTTGCCAACACAAAGGTTAACGTGGGGGCTTTGCGCTTTACCAGCCATGCGGCCAGTTTTGTGGCGTATGAGCGCGGATATTTCGCCGAGGCCGGGCTTGATGTGGAATTCAAGTTCTTTCAGGCGGCCCAGCCGATGGCGATTGCAATTGCATCAGGGGATGCAGATTTTGGTGTGACAGCGGTTTCCGGGGGGTTGATTTCCCTGGCCGAAAAAGGGGCCACCAAAGTGATCGGTGGGGCCCTGTCGGAAGAGCCGGGCATTGACGGCCAGAAAATTCTGGCCTCGAACAAGGCGTTTGACGCAGGGTTGACCGACCCGTCCAAGCTGGGCGGCAAAATGTTCGGGATTTCGCAGGCCGGGTCTTCGTTCCATTATATGGGTTCAAAAATTGCAGCTGGTGAAGGTGTTTCCGTTAACTTCAAGCCACTGAATACCGTTGGTGCCATTATTGGTGCAATGAAATCGGGTGACATCGATGCGTGGTCAATTGTGCCCCACATTGCCAAGCCACTGGCCGGTGCCGGGGCTGTGCATATTATCGGAAATGTTTCCGACTATCTGCCGAATTATCAGGTTACCACTGTGTTTACCTCGGCCAAAAATGCTGCGGAAGAGCGCGCAAAGTCTGCGGCATTTCTTGCAGCATTTTCCAGAGGTGCCGATGACTTTAACGCGGCATTGGTGGATAAAACAGCCGGGGAAGATGCCGCCGAAGACATGGTAAAGCTGGTGCATAAGTATGTTTACACAGATCGTGAATATGCCAAAGCAGCGCCAAGCATCATCAACGGCGCAATGCGGATCAACAAAGGGGCCGCACTGAATATGGCATCCCTGCAGGATCAGCTGAACTGGTTCAAATCTGAAAAACTTGTTAAAAGCAATGTCTCAATGGACATGCTGGTTGATCAGTCTTACGTCGATGTGATCTAAATTTATTTGCGGGACGGGTCTTGGCCTGTCCCGCATTCTGACAGGCGGCCCTATGGATTTATTGCTGGAAAATGTCTGCCATTCCTACGGCGAAACCGAAGTGTTGCGTGACATTTCCCTTTCAATTCCTTCGGGCAAAATTATGTGTATCGTTGGCCCGTCCGGTTGTGGGAAATCCACGCTTTTGCGTCTGTTGGGGGGGCTTGAACGCCCATCATCCGGGCAGGTCGTTCAGCTTGGCACGCCGCCGGAAAATTGTATTAACCCGCTGACCTATGTGTTTCAGGACTTTGCGCTGTTGCCATGGCGCACGGTCGAAAAAAACATCGGCCTTGTGTTGGAAGACCACCAGATCGCCAAAGCACGGCGTGCTGAAATTATTGCCGATGTATTGGCGCGCACCAAGCTGACCGATTTTGCCGGGGCGTTGCCGCGGCAATTGTCGGGGGGCATGAAACAGCGCGTTGCGCTGGCCCGTGCGCTGGCGGTTAATCCGGCGGTGATGTTGATGGATGAACCCCTGTCAGCCCTGGACAGCCAGACCCGCGAACTGTTGATGGGGGATCTGGTGAACCTGTGGACGCGTCAGCCATTCACGGCCGTATACGTCACCCACAACCTGAACGAAGCGGTGCGCCTTGGCCATTCAATCGTTGTGCTTTCGCGACGCCCCGGCTGTATCCGCGAAGTGGTCACAATAGAAAAACCCCTGTCTGAACGCCAGATCCGTGACAGTGAACTGGACGCCAAGCAGGAATATCTTTGGAACCTGATGCGCGAAGAAGCCGCCGCCGCAGATCAGGAGTTACTGAATGTCTGATCGAAAAGTGGTCAAATTTCGCGGTGCAGGTTTTGCGCCGATATCCAAGCGCGGGGTTGGCCCCCTGGTGTTCATTTTACTGATTGGATTTTTGGAATTTGGCACACGGGTTGGGTTCATTTCAAACCTGACCATGCCGCGCCCTTCGGATGTGTTCTGGACCTTTGTGAACCTGTGGAGCAGCGGATTATTATGGCAACATCTGATCCCATCCCTGACGCGCCTTTTGGTTGGGTCGTCACTGGGGATATCCGCAGGCATTGGTGTTGGGGTTTTGGTGGGGTTGTTTTCGTTTATCCGGGCCGGGCTTGTGCCTTTGGTTTCGGCGCTGTTTCCGATTCCGAAAATCGCGTTGCTGCCGCTTTTTGTGATCTGGTTCGGGATTGATGAAACTTCAAAATATGCACTGATTGCATTTGGAACATTCACACCCACTGTGGTTGCCACCTATGGGGCCGTTGATAATGTTGACCGCAGCCTTATCCGAATGGGGCAAAGTTTTAATTTGTCATGGCTGTCTATTGTTACCAAAATCGTGCTGCCCGGTGCCATGCCCGGAATACTATCGGGTCTGCGCATTAGTCTGGCCATTGGGATCATCCTGTTGGTGGCGGCCGAAATGCTGGGCGCGCAATATGGGATAGGGGCGTATATTCTGGAAGCCGGATCGCTTTATGATCTTGAACGCCTTTTTACCGGCGTGGCGATCCTGTCGGTTATGGGGGTCACTATAAGTGCCCTGATTGGCCGGGTCGAAAGGCGACTGTTAAAGTGGCGGGTCTGAATTTAGGGCTTATAAAAGGCTAAGGGGCCTTTCCCGCCCCGCACGGCCGGAAAAATTGCCCCGCCCAATCATAAACCCTTCATTTGTATGCAAACTTGTGGCATTGTTTGAAGATATTGTGAAAATGTTGCCACCGGTGTTTGCGCTAGCAGGCAGGCGGGGTGTTAAGAGGGGAAAGTTATGACGACTAAGATCATTAATTTATCAGCCAGATTGATGGCCGCTGCCGTATTGGCAACGACTGCATCGTTCGCGGTTGCACAGGACATGACGCCAGAGCTGGACGCATGGCTAAAGGCAAATGAACTGGGGTCCTATACGGATGGCACCGAAGACTGGGACGCCATTGTTAAGGCCGCCACCGCAGAAGGCGAAATAATCATTTATTCCGCGTCTGGCCGTATCGCCAAACTGAAGGATCATTTTGAAGCCCTTTATCCCGGCATCACGCTGACGCTGTTTGATCTTGGTTCCGTTAAAACGATTGAAAAAACCGTGCGCGAACAAGACGCCGGTATTTTCGCCGTTGATGTTGTTTCAACAGGTAATTCTGGTCAGGTGATAAATGAGCTGCTGAACAAGGGCCGGATTTATAACTATGTGCCCACCCAATATATGGATCGTATTCCGGTTGAGAACCGTGATCCGCTGTTGATCCGGGTGAATGAGGCGCTGGTATTTTTCTACAACACGGAAACATTTTCCGATGGGCCGCCAATTTCCAATGTTTGGGAACTGGCAGAAGAACGCTTTAAGGGACGTGTTGGGATCAAAGACCCAATGGCGTCTGGTTCAACCCTGATGGGGCTGGCATCGCTGGTTCAGCATCCGGTGGAAATGGCCGAAGCTTATAAGCGCCTGACTGGCGAAGACATCGTGCTTGGCGACGGCGTGCCGGATGCGGGTTACGAATTTGTCGCGCGTATGTTGGCAAATGATCTGGTGATCTTCAAATCAGGTTCCAAGCTGGCCGATGCGGCTGGTAAGGCCGGCCAGGATGACGCGATGATTGCGTTCACCAACATGACCTATATTTCGCGCAATGAATCCAAAGGCAACGTTAACGCGATCATTCAGGATCTGGATCCGATTTCCAAGCTGGTGTACCCGACGTTTACATCGATTGCCCGTGAGGCACCGCACCCTAACGCGGCCAAGGTGTTCACAGCGTATCTGTTGGGCAGCACGGACATCAACATCGACACCAAAATCGCCAAACCCTATCTGGAAGGCGAAAGTTTTGATCTGTTGCAAGGTCTTGCACCCTATCACGACGCTGGCTCTGTCAGCCCGCGCAGTGATATTCCGCTGCCAGAAGGTGGCGAAATTTGGGGCGAAATGGAAGGTTGGGTTGTATCCGATCAGTTCATGTGGACCCAAGGGCCAAAATTGCGTGACTTCTGGCTAATTCAGTCCAGCCAGTAGATCAGGCAAGCCCAGATGGAGCAGATACGGCTAAGCGGGATTAAAAAATCCTATGGCGGTGCGGTTGCGATTGAAAATCTCGACCTCACCGTTCACTCAGGTGAATTCCTGACAATCCTGGGGCCGTCTGGCTGCGGAAAAACCACGACGCTGCGTGCTATTGCCGGGCTGGAAGAACCGGATGACGGGGTTATCCAGCTTGGTGATACAACGGTGTTTTCCCGGCACGATGGGGTCATCATCCCGCCGGAAAAACGTGGGCTTGGGCTAATATTTCAAAGCTACGCACTTTGGCCGCACATGAGTGTGGCCAAAAACATCACGCTGGCGCTGAAGGAACAAAAGCTAAGCGCCAGTGAGGTTGAAAACCGCCTGACGACTGCACTGGAAATGGTGCAGATGGGGGATTTGCGAAATCGCTATCCTTCTGAACTGTCGGGGGGGCAACAACAGCGGGTTGCGGTGGCGCGTCTGATCGCGCTGCGCCCTGCAATATTACTGATGGATGAGCCGCTGTCCAATCTGGACGCCAAGCTGCGCACAGAAATGCGCGCCGGGCTAAAGCGCCTGCACCGCGATCTGGACGCGACAACGGTATATGTGACCCATGACCAGATCGAAGCATTAACCCTGTCGGACCGCATCATCGTGATGAACGAAGGTCGGATCATGCAGGAAGGCACGCCCTATGACATTTACCACCACCCGGCGAACCTGTTTGTTGCTGAATTTATTGGCGACCCACGGATCAACCTGTTTAGTGGTGTCGTAAAGGCCGGGCGGCTGGAATGTGGCGACCTGACATTGCCGGTGCGCGGGGGGCTTAGCGGTAAGTTAACCGCCTCTGTCCGCCCCGAAAGCATTAATGTTTCTTTTGACACCAAGCCCCATTGGTTAGAGGTGAAAGTCGAAAACGTTCAGCCAACCGGGGCGGATACCATCATTCAGGTGCATGCGGGCGAAACACCGATTACCCTGTTGCAGTCCGGGTTTATCACGCTGGATGTGGGGGCGCCGCTTTGGGTTAATTTTGATCTGACCACCCTGAACTTTTACGACCCCGAAACCACCAATAATCTGGGACAAGCCTAAAAAGGGCGGTTGCACAAAGGCACGTATTTAAATGGCTTCAATTTCGCAGCAACCCGCTGGCAAACCCGCATTACTGTCGGGCCGTAATCTTGGGTATCAGTTTTACCGGCTGAAAAACCGACCAGAGGTTGTTATTGGTGCGCTGTGTCTGGCGTTCCTTGGCTTTGTTGTTCTGGTGCCGCTGTTTCAGATTGTTCGCGATGCGCTGACCTACCAAAGCTATGATTTGGCATATGTGCCGGATGCCGAGGTCGGGGCCTTTACCCTGTTCCATCTGGACCGGGTTTTTCTGCAACCTATTTCCAAAGCACTGTTTATCAAGCCACTGCTGAACAGCCTGTCCATGGGCGTGGCTGTTACTGCAATCGCAGTTACTGTTGGGTCCGGGCTGGCGTGGCTGATGGTGCGAACGAACATCAAATTCAAAGGCGTGTTCAGCGCCATGCTGATGTTTCCCTATATGATGCCAAGCTGGGTGATGGCGCTGGCGTGGTTGATCCTGTTCAAAAATGACCGGATCGGTGGGGCCGATGGCCTGTTGACCAGCATGTTCGGCGTTCAGCCGCCCAACTGGGTGTCTTACGGGTTTTTCCCGATCGTTATCACCCTTTCGCTGCATTATTACGCCTATGCCTATCTGTTGATTTCCGGGGCCCTGGCCACCGTTGACAATGAACTGGAAGAAGCGGCGGCAACCTGTGGCATGGGCAAATGGCAACGGGCGTGGCGCATCACCATGCCATTGCTGGTGCCCGCCCTTGGCTCGGCGATTGTGCTGACGTTTATCCGTATTTTGGGAACCTTTGGTACGCCTGCGCTGTTGGGTCTGCCAGTTCGGTTTTTCACGTTTTCCACCCAGATTTACGCGTCAATCAATGCCCGCAATCAGGGGGACGCCTACGTTCTGGCGCTGGTGCTGATTGTGATGGCAATCACGTTTATCTGGATCAACAGCCGGATCATCGGGGTGCGCAAAAGCTATGTCACCATGACCGGCAAGGGTTTTCGAAAGCGCGAATCTGATTTGGGTATATGGCAGTGGCCCGCAACCATCGGGGTGATCCTGTTTTTGATCATGACAGTGGCACTGCCGCTTTTGTTGTTGTTATGGGAATCTCTGACATTGACCTCGGGCAACTATAGTTTTTCCAACCTGACCACCTATTTCTGGGTTGGTGAGGGGAACGTGAACCTGGCCTATGGTGAACCCGGCGTGCTGCATAATAAGGGGATCCTTGGTGCCCTTGGCAATTCAATTAAGCTCGGATTTTCGGCGGCATTGTTTAACGGGATGCTGGGGCTTTTGGTGGGGTATGCGGTTGTGCGCGGCCGTGGTCTGCGGATGTCCAAGTGGCTGGAAGGCGTGGCGTTTGCGCCCTATATCTTTCCGTCCATTGCGCTGGGCGCGATCTATATCGGGATGTTTTCAACATCTATCGGCCCGCTTCCGGCCCTATACGGTACATTCGCCATTCTGGTGCTGATCACAGTGATCAAGAACCTGCCATTCACGTCGCGCACGGGCATCGCGGCAATGTTGCAGATTGATAAATCACTGGAAGAAACCGCGCGGGTGCAGGGCATTGGCTGGTTCAGGCGAATGTTCCGTATCATCATCCCCCTATCGATGAGCGGCCTTGTCGCCGGCATGTTGCTGACCTTTATCACCGCGATGCGGGAACTGTCGCTGATCATTCTGCTGCTGTCGCCCGGCAACATGGTGCTGACCGGGGTTATCTTTGGTTATCAGGAACAGGACATGGCCCAGCATTCAGGCGCGGTTACCCTGATGCTGGTGCTGATTATCATTGTCGTCAGCGTGCTGGTACGGGTTTTGTCGGGGCGCGCAGGTGTGCAGGGGCTTAACAATAATTAGCCAGCAGGTCAGGACGGGAATGCGCGGTTGTAAGGTGATTTAACTGACCTGCGCCAGTTGTAATCTTCTTGCCATTCTTCCAGCGTATATTGGGCATCGCCCAAAGTGCCAAACAGCGTTTCGTTTAAGCATTCATCCATTGCCCGGCAGGTGATGTTTACATCGCTGAGCGGGGCGCAGTTTTCCGTTGAAGCTATTGACCTGCCCCCCGAAACTTTCGTCGTTTTAATGTAGAGTCTGCCCAACTTTTGAAGGAGCAGACAGATGCGAAAGAGCCGCTTTTGGTGCGCCATTCCCTGAACTTCTACGGCTGGAAGGATCGCAAGGAAGTGGCCAAGAGCCTGAAGCGAGTATACCGGGCGGTGGATGATGCGGCCGCCGCAAAAGCCCTCGATGCTTTCGAAGATGAAAGGGGTCAAAAATATCCCTCCATCGCCCTGAGCTGGCGGCGGGCATGGCAAGAGATCATCCCGTTTTTCATCTTTCCAAAGGAGGTGCGCAAGATCATCTACACCACAAACGCGATCGAGAGCCTGAACCGCGTGATCCGCAGAACCATCAAAACCCGTGGCAGCTTCCCAACCGATGAGGCCGCCACAAAGCTGATCTATCTAGCTATCCGCAATTTCGAGAAAAGGGTCGCTGCGTCAGAGAATAGCCTCTCGGTGATTGCATGCAATCACCTGCCGGTAATAGTTGCAGTACGAAATCAGTTCGCTATTCTATACCCCGAACGGCTCAACAGATGGCCCGTTTTAATCGCATGGGCTAAACCCCATACACAGAGTTTCGGACATTCCCTTAGTTGCGGGAATGGTCAAAAGTCACATCGACCGTAAATCATCTCTCATTGCTTGTTTCAGGCAATCCGTTGCGTCGATCCTTTCGGCGCTTCCCGGTTCGGTGTTTTTCCACTTTTGGAGAAAGTCGAATACCGGCGCTGACGCTACTAACTCGGAACGCAACACCCAATGGCCAACGTCGCGAGACGACTCGTCTGTAAAACTTTCATTCTCTTGCCGGACCCATGCCTCAAGCAGCCCGATGTAAGCTTCCTTGCGCTCATCGTATTGCCGTCGTCGCGAAATGGCCCGGTTGTTTAGAATGATCTGCACAAGTGCGGTTAGCAATGAACCTGCACCGAATACAGTCAAATATGAGACCCAATCCATTCAGTGTGTTCTCCTGAAATAATAGTTCAATTTGGAGCCCGTTGGCACCAACGCTACAGCAACGAATTCCGCATTTGTCGCAGTTTTTCTTGAAGGAAAAAAGGTTGGAATCCATTAGTGGGATTCAACGACAAACGCTCTGAAATTGTTGCGGGATTCCGCAGCATATTTTATCGTTTAAAATAAATATCTTACACGATTTTGGCTGTGCAGCCAGTCCTGTGCGAGCCAGTCTCGCCCCCAAATTCCCTGTTAACAGGGAATTAACAGGGAAAATATGCAATTTTTGGTAGATTTTCCGAATTTTGGCCGGATTCTAGCAGTGTTTACAACGCTTTATAGGCGAATTCCCTAAGAATCTTAACAGGGAATTATTTTTAGATAACAGGGAATTAATTCATGCGAGCAGGGAAATACATTTCCATCCCTCGAACAATAGCTGTCGGCTCTCAGCCGCACCAATCTGTATGTCTAATCTTTTGAGCGCGGCTTGTAGCGACAGAGTTTCACCACGTGTAGCACCTTATGTGGGGTAATTGGGTCGACGAAAAATCCTTAGGATGGCGTGCACTTTTCAACGGGGTAGGGTGGGCTGATCAACGGTCCTGGTAACCAGTATTGCAGCCCGCCATATCTGCTATGCCCAGAGCCTGCCTTCGCAATGGATCGCTACAACAACAAACCCGGTTATAAGGCCGTTACTCATGACAGATTTCCAATCACCTTTTCGACAAGGTTGGTACGGGTGCCCCGGCCCACTCGAAGACCCATGTTTCGCCCTGCCTTACATTCTGTACCATATGCGGGCGAAGCGCGACGAGGCATTGGCCACTGTCGTATCGTGCGGACGGGTAAAGTAACCCATTTTCTCCTGATCCGAGCAAGTCGCGTGCGAGCGTTTGGCCAGCACGGTACGCCACCGCCGGATCAGGACACAGAGCGTCCTCCTCTGTCCTCCCGTTCAGGTCGCGAAATCTCGTCGTGAAGCCAGCGATCAGCTCTCGGTACGATGTTATATTCTCAAAAACCCCGGTGGCTTCGAGCTCCCGGGTGAGATGCCAGGCGACTTCCGCTTGTGCGGTTTCGATGGCAGTTTCACCGTAGGAAGCGTACCAGGCACCTCTCTCCGGTCCGTTAAATCGGTTCCCGGTCACGCGCGTGTAGCAGAAGGCGGCATTCACATAGGTCCACCCGTACCCATGAGCTTCAGTCAGCAATACGGCCGGGTCCAATCCACCAAGCATCGGAAGGGCGGCCGTCAACCGAGCCGACGTGAGTCCTTCAATCTCCTCCAGAATGGCAAGGTCATCCGCATCATCTGCCAGGGGTGCCATCGCGGGTTCGTCGATATAGGCCGTCGAAATCAGCCTGATGGTTGAGGGATCAGTGAAGTCGATATCTTTGAGATCGGAGGTCTTGATCACACGCCCCCCCTGAGCGCGTCGATGTGCTGGCGTACCTTCATCATTGCGGGAATGCCGCCTTCGCACATGACCTGAACCGGGGTCTTGCCGTGGTAGCCCGGGCCCGCATTTGCGGTTTTCGGCCAGCCATAGGTTAGCGGGCCGTTGAACAGGAGGCGCAGCCCCTTAAATAGTCCGATTAGCAGGCTCGCACGGGTGACTTTATCCTGATCGAGTACACCTCGATAAGCATCAGCTTTCATACGGCTCCATGTCGCTGTTGGGACATCAAAGAGCGCCGCAGCTTCTGTATTGGACAAGCCCCAGGCATCAGCTGTGCGCACGACAGCCTTCACAATGGCCGTAATCTTGTCGCGCTCAGCCACAGGTTGCGCGATGGCCTGCTCACGGGCGTATTGGATGGGTTCCAGCATGGGTTTCTCTCCATATGAGGTAATACTACATATCATATGATGATATTTAGTCAAGAAATTATTACCCGATCGGTCTTTGTTTCACTGTGATAACGGTTGAAATGCTAGAATGGCGATCTGGTGAGCTAAATACGATGACAATTGGAAAAACCCGACACAAATTAATGGCTCTGAGTGGTGATGCGTTCACCAATGAGGTGGAGGACCTGATGGTGTGCTTTCCACGCGCATAGCGTAGTCGCATCGCTTGGGCCTGCTTGACCGCCAGGGAATAGATGTCTTAGTGTATCGGGAAGAAGATCACTCTGTTGACCTGAGCCCCAAGTTTCCTCCAGCGTCATTAGAGTCCTTGATTTGGTTTTGATGGCCTTATGCGGCCAGTTTGTCCATCTTAATTTTCTCCACAAATTCAGATGGGGTTAGGTTTCCAATTGATGAGTGTGGCCTAT
>DAOURA010000164.1 GCA_030625325.1 Marinosulfonomonas sp. | reverse complement strand
CGGCCACCATTGCCCCAAGACAATCGATCACTACAACACGGATATCGGCAAAAAGGTTCATCATATCGGTCCCAAAACGTTATCCGCGCGGGTGTAACACGCTGCCACCCAAGGTCAACGTCCCGCCCGGTTTCTTCTTTTGACGTGACTTCTGCCGGAGGCGGTCAAAACAAACCTGAACGCCCGGGGCCGGAAATTTGCCATGATCAGCCCACCATTGGGCGAACTATCAGCAACTTAATGATATCATGGGACAAAAACTGTGTTTTCACCAACTCCAGACCGGCCTGTTCAAGGTATTGTTCGGTGTTGCGATCAAAGGTGGCCCCATAAACCCAACGTACCCACGGCGCCCACATGCGCATGATAAATCTGCGCCGGGGGTTTTGCGACAGGCAATATTCCAAAATCCGTATCTCGCCACCGGGGCGACAAACCCGGCGCAGTTCGCGCAAGGCGGGCAATTGCAACTCTGCCTCAAGCACGCAAAACAGGAACGTGCTGACCACCCCGTCAAAGCTGTGATCAGCAAATGTCAAACCGGTCACATCCATTTCACGCAGATCAACCGCACGACCCAGCTTTGCCCGGCGCATTTTCGCACGCCCCAACATCGCCGGGCTGATATCAACGCCGGTTACGTCGCTGTTTGCCGGATAGAACGCAATATTTCGCCCCGTCCCGACGCCTGCGTCCAGCAACGCCCCCCTTAACCCGTCAAACAACTGTGGGCGCAGCCGCTTGTACCGCCCATGTTCAAACGGCAGATCAAGAATGTCATACAACCGCGCAACCCGGTCATAGGTTTTTTGTTTATTGCTCAACTGACCAGCAGACGTTCATGTTCTTGCAGGGCAAACCGGTCAGTCATGCCTGCCACATAATCCAGAACCATGCGCGCCAACGCCGTGTCCCCGTCACACCCGGCAACATCAATCCGCCATTCATCGGGCAACAATTCAGGGCGCGCCATATAAAGCGGGAACAGGTCTTCAACCACCTTTGTAACACGGGCGCGTTCCACCATCACACTGGGGGCGCGGTACATCCGTTTGAACAAGAACCCCTTGATCGCCTTGATTTCCATGTATAATTTCTTTGAAAACCGGATCATCGGCTTACCCAATTCACGAATATCATCCGCCGATTTAGGGTCAGCCGCCGCCAGCCGCGTGCGGGCAATGGCAATCACGTCTTCTACCATCACCCCAAACACCCGGCGCAGGGCCTCGTGGCGCCGGCGCATCGGGTCCAGCCCCGGATACAGACGATCAACCTCGGCAAACGCCGGCCCGGTCAGGGGCAGCTCCATCAAATCGGCCTCATCAAACAAACCGGCGCGCAGCCCGTCATGCAGATCATGGTGGTTATAGGCCACATCATCCGAAAACGCGGCAACCTGTGCCTCGGCGCTGGCATAACCGCCAAGTTCCAGATCATAGGCCCGGTTAAAATCCGACAGCGCATAGGGTAGATCACCCGTGACAGGGCCATTATGCTTGGCAATGCCTTCCAGGGTTTCCCACGTCAGGTTCAGCCCGTCAAAATCGGCATAATGGCGTTCAAGCCGGGTAAGAATGCGGATCGCCTGTGCATTATGGTCAAACCCACCATAGGGGGCCATCAGAACCGACAACGCGTCTTCGCCCGTATGCCCAAAGGGCGGATGCCCCAAATCATGGGCCAGCGCCACCGCCTCGGCCAGTTCACCGTTCAGCCCCAAGGCCCCGGCAATGGTGCGCGCCACTTGCGCCACCTCAATGGAATGGGTCAGGCGGGTGCGATAATAATCGCCCTCATGCTCGACAAACACCTGGGTCTTGTGCTTCAGGCGCCGAAACGCGCTGGAATGAATAATCCGGTCCCGGTCCCGCTGAAACGGGGATCGGAAGGTACTGATCACTTCTTCAAACTGCCGCCCCCGGCTTTTACCCGGATCGGATGCATATGGTTTAAGCATTTTACCAACCTGCCTTGTCGCCTGTCCCTGCCCCCCATATATTGGCTTTGTTAAGAAACTAAAATGGCTGAGTGCGCATTATGGAACTAACCCTGCCCCCAACGGTAACAGCACGTGCATTTGCGCGACTGGCCGAGATTAACGAAACCACCGACGGGGCCAAGGCCCTGCGGGTCGCGGTTGATGGCGGTGGCTGTTCCGGGTTTCAGTATGACATCAAACTGGACGACCCGGCAAAGGATGACCTTATATTAGAAAGTGACGGACAAAGGGTGGTAATTGACGCAATTTCCCTGCCGTTCTTGTCTAATGCAGTGATTGACTTTTCTCAGGAACTGATCGGCGCGCGCTTTGTCATTGAAAACCCAAACGCCACGTCCAGTTGCGGGTGCGGCACATCCTTTTCCATGTAACACCCTGCTTTTCTTTTCAAAATACTCCCGCCGGAGGCAACACCACCCGGCAACCAACGTTACGATTGCACCAAAGGCGCATAACCCATGAAAATCGCAACCTACAACATAAACGGGATCAAGGCCCGGCTTGCCGCCCTAAGCGATTGGCTGAAAGAGGCAGACCCGGACGTGGTTTTGTTGCAGGAAATTAAGTCAGTTGACGAAAACTTTCCACGCGAGCATTTTCAGGACATGGGCTATAGTGTTGAAACCCATGGACAAAAGTCGTTCAACGGCGTGGCTATCCTGTCAAAATTCCCACTGGAAGACGTGGTACGTGGCCTGCCGGGGGACGACGATGACGAACAGGCCCGCTGGATCGAAGCAACCGTTATGGGCGAAAAAGCTGTCCGGGTTTGCGGGCTGTATCTGCCAAATGGCAACCCGGTTCCGGGGCCGAAATATGATTATAAGCTGGCCTGGATGGAACGGTTACTGACCCGCGCCAAGGAATTGTTAATGGATGAAGAACCGGCGCTAATGGCCGGGGATTACAACATAATCCCCCAAGACTTAGACGCCGCACATCCTGAAAACTGGCATCAGGACGCCCTGGCCCGCCCCGAAAGCCGCGCAGCCTATCGGCGCATTCTAAACCTTGGCTTTACCGAGGCCTTTCGCACCAGAAACCAGTCCCCCGAACAATATAGTTTTTGGGATTTCCAACGGGGTGCGTGGCAACGCAATGACGGCATCAGGATTGATCATTTCCTGCTGACCCCCCAATGCGCGGACCTTTTGGAGGATTGCCAAATTGATGCCCAAATTCGCGGTTATGAAAAGCCATCTGACCATGTGCCGGTCTGGGTCAAACTGGACGCGTAGGGCACATTAATATTGCCATGTTAGTACCTGTTTTCCTTCAGTTTTAACCGTTGAAAGGTTTCTTATGCGCATTGTTGCACTGATTCTAATTGCCCTGATGCTGGCCCCGGTCGCACAGGCCAAACCCAACAAACAGAACCCGTCAAACGGCCATTGCCCGCCGGGGCTGGCCAAAAAGACACCGGCCTGCATACCACCCGGACTGGCCGCCAAGGGCTATGTGCCCGGTGACATTTTACCCGAGGACGAAGACCACGACTGGGTTTTGGAGCCGCTGGAGTTTAACCTGCCCGAAATTGGCGAAGGTGAAGCATATGTTCAGATTGGTGATTTTTTCGTCAAAGTGAATCGGGAAACTGCGGAAATTATTAACCTATTCAACGCCTTGGGTCAGGTCCTTAACTGATCACTCGGCGGCGACCCGTCGCCCTGCCAGCATGTCCTTCAGGTATTGGCCGGTATAGCTGGCATCTGCTTTTGCAATCTGTTCTGGCGTACCTTTGGCAACGATCTGACCACCGCCATCCCCGCCTTCAGGGCCAATATCAATGATCCAGTCGGCGGTTTTCACAACGTCAAGGTTGTGTTCAATCACCACGACCGTGTTGCCCTGATCCACCAATTCATGCAGTACTTCCAACAGCTTGCGCACATCTTCAAAGTGCAGTCCCGTCGTCGGTTCGTCCAGTATATACAGCGTGCGCCCGGTTGACCGGCGCGCCAGTTCCTTTGACAGTTTAACGCGCTGTGCCTCACCACCCGACAGGGTTGTCGCCTGTTGCCCGACCTTAATATAGCCAAGCCCCACCCTGACCAGCGCATCCATTTTTTCGCGGATACTGGGAACAGCCTTGAAAAACCCCTGTGCATCTTCAACCGTCATGTCCAAAATGTCGGCAATGCTCTTGCCTTTGAACTTAATTTCAAGGGTCTCGCGGTTATAGCGCGCGCCGTTGCAGGTTTCACAGGTGACATAAACATCGGGCAGAAAATGCATTTCAATCTTGATAAGGCCGTCGCCCTTGCAGGCCTCGCACCGCCCACCTTTGACGTTGAACGAAAACCGCCCCGGTTTATACCCGCGGGTCTTGGATTCTGGCAGGCCCGCAAACCAGTCACGGATCGGGGTGAACGCCCCGGTATAGGTCGCAGGGTTGGAACGTGGTGTGCGCCCGATCGCGCGCTGGTCAATATCAATAACCTTATCCAGATGCTCCAACCCCTTAATAGTTTCACAAGGGGCCGGTGTTTGGCGCGCACCATTCAGACGCATGGACGCGGTTTTGAACAGGGTTTCAATGGTCAGCGTTGATTTGCCGCCCCCCGAAACCCCGGTGACACATACAAATTTCCCCAGTGGAAATTCAGCCGTAATATCCCTTAAGTTGTTACCAGAAGCCTTTGAAACAACTATTTTTTTCTTATTCCCCTTGCGCCGGGAATTGGGTACCGCAATTTCACGCGTTCCGCTTAGGTATTGCCCGGTCAGGGACGCGGGATCATCCGCCACCTCTTGGGGCAGGCCCTTTGACACCACCTGCCCGCCATGCACGCCGGCACCGGGGCCGATGTCAAAAACATAGTCCGC
>DAOURA010000140.1 GCA_030625325.1 Marinosulfonomonas sp. | reverse complement strand
CCAGACCCCTTTTCCGGTTAGTTTCTTGGAAAAGTTGTGGGCGGCAACGATCATGCCTAAGCCGATCACGCCCTTAAACAGACCCGCCGCCGTGGCCAGTGAAAACTGTCCGGTTTGCAGGCCAATCCGGTAAACATAGGTATCAATAATATCGATCCGGTCGCGGATCGCGTCATTTGACAGGTTGAACACCTGATCAAACCCGGCGTTTAAAAACAGCCCAACATTCAGGATAAACAATGTCGCAATCGTCGGCACAATACCGGGCAGGGTGACATGGAGTATCTTTTGCCAGCGGTTCGCGCCATCCATTTCCGCCGCATCGTAAAGTTGCGGATCGATTGCCATGATGGCCGCGAAGTACAGCAGTGAATCCCAGCCCGCACTGCGCCAGATCTCAGAGAACACCAAAACCCCCCTGATAGAACTGGACTCGGTCATAAACGGGCGCGGATCCAACCCAACCATGCCACGAATATCATTGATCACCCCGGTTGACGGCGACAATGCCGCAATAAACACCCCGGCGATCACCACCCAAGACAAAAAGTGGGGCAGATAAACCGCCGACTGGATGAATTTGCGCATCCCATTGCCGCGCACTTCGTTGATCATCAGCGCCAGAAAAATCGGCACCGGAAAAACAAAAACCATCTTCATCGCGGAAATAATCAGCGTGTTGATTAACACCTGCTTAAACGCAGATGACGTAAACAGGGTATCGAAATGCTTGAACCCAACCCAGATATTTGCGCCAATAATGCGAAAATCTTCAAAGGCCAACTTGGCCTGCCAGATCGGAAAATAGTGGAAGACCACAAAGTAAATTATCCCCGGCAGCAGCATCAGGTAATAGGGCCACCAAACCCTCAGGCTTTGTGTTGCGCGCTCAACCACAGTCATGGGAACGTTCCCAAAATCAGGCGTGTCTGATGATCTGTTTTGCCCTTCAAACCCATTTCCCTAACCTGTGGCCATCAGTTGGCCGTTGGAACTTTTTACCATATCGGCCAATGACCCACGGGTGATCATTTCACATGGCAATATGATTTTTTCGTGCGAAACGCGCCCGTCTACCTGATCGGACAACAGCTCCATCGCCCGGTCGCCGATGCCCCTTGCGGGCTTGGCAACAGTGCTAAGGCCGGGGTCAGAAAACACGCCGGCAGGAATACCATCAAACCCCAGAATTGAAACATCTTGCGGGCATTTTAACCCCGCCTCTCGGGTTGCCAGCATTGCGCCTAGCGCCATCAGATCATTGGCCGCAAAAACGCAAACCTTACCGTCGCCCTTTTTCTTAAGGATGCGGTGCATTGCGTCCTGACCAGACTGAACAGTATATTCCCCACCCTCAACCAACAGGGTTGCCGGGTCTGTATTGTGTTCAAGAAAATAGTCGTGAACAACCCGCATAAACCGCACATGTGCCAACCGCCCGGCAGGGCCAGAAATGATTGCAGGCTGCATATGCCCCAATGAATTAAGGTGGTTAAGGCCCATCCGAACCCCCTGCGCAATGTCGCTGCCAACACTTGAAAGCTCGGGAAAACGTTCGGCACTGGACCCGATTAAAACAACCGGCATTCCAAATCGCGCCAGATCATCTGTGTTGTCCTCAACCGGGTTAACGATGGCGCCATCAACCCGCGCCTGACGCAGGGCGCGTAAATGACTTGCCTCTCGTGCCGGATTCCAGTCGGAACTGAACACCAGCAATGACGCGTCCTTTTGCGCCGCCTTATCTTGTGCGCCACGGGCCACCTCGGCCCAGAACGGATTGGCAATATCAGGCACAACCAGACCATACATCCCCGACCGCCCCGAGCGCAGGGACTGCGCCAGGTGGTTGCGTTCATAACCAATTGATTGTGCGGCTTTTACGACCTTTTCGCGGGTTTCGTTATTGATGTTTGATGCACCGGAAAGCGCGCGCGCAACCGTGCTTTTTGAAACGCCGGCAATGCCAGCGACATCAATAATTGTCGGACGATTGTTCCCGGCTTTTTTCATATAACGAACCACACCCCCTTGTGGGAACGTTACCACAAGTGTGACCACCTGACAAGCCAGTGCGACAATCAGGCCCCTTTCGGTTACTTTTCGCCGGTTATTTCATCGGGTAAAATAACAACCTCACCTATCACATCGGTGTCTTTTTCACCTGTGTCCGGTTGCTTATCTTCGGCCTGCCCCGCAAGCAGCGGCAGCATTTCACTGGACGCCGGCATTGCCACTTCGCCGTCCGCCGGAACCGCCCATGAAAGGGTGTCAAACCCACTGCAATTGCTGCAAACCGGCGCCCATGTGCTATGAACCGTTTGGCAATTGGCGCAAACCCACTGTGGCCCGCGTGATGCGGTCACCGCCTTGGTCAACCAGCCCCGCACAACCGCATCATCACTGCCTTCACCCCGTTCAATCGCGGCCATAATCGCCAATGATCGGGCGGTTGGGTCATTTTCGGCCAAATCCGCCACCGCCTTGCGCGCCGCGGGGTAATCAGCAGCTGCGATAAACAGCTCGCCCTGCAACATCCGGGTTTCCGGGTGGTCGGGCGCGGCCTTTATCAGCGGCTGAAAGCGTTTGATCCGCTCTGCCGGGGTTTCATCGGGGGAAATGCTGGCAAAGGCCGCCGCCAGATCCGGGTGGGGCTGGGCCTCCCATGCTTTTTTGATAACCCGCGTTGCATATTTTGGCTTGGCGTTCACAATATATGCCCGCGCGGCAATAACAGCCGCCGGGATCAGGTCGGGCGACAGGCGGCTTGCCTCAATCGCCGCCTCGCGGGCTTCAATGGTGGTACCGTCGGCAAAAATTTCCTGCGCCTGTGACAGGGCCATAACCGCATCGCGCCGCTTGTGAACGTCGCGCGGCAAAACCCCCTGGCGCTGTTTTTCGGCCAATGTCTTTCTTGCCCCGCTCCAATCCTGATGCTCGGCCTGAAGGCGCAACAGCAAATCGCCGGTTTCCGTGTGCTTTGGCTTTAGGGCAAAGGCCTTTTGCGCCAATTGCATCGCCACGTCGGTTTCACCATTTTCCAGCTTTTGTTTCATGATCCCGCGAATGCCAACAAAACGGGTCCGGTCATTTTGCAGCAAGCGTTTGTAAACCTCGGTTGCCAGCCTGCGATCCCCGGAAATTTCCGCCGCCTGTGCGGTGATCAGATTGGTCAGTTCCGGGCGTTTCAGGTATTTTTCCGCCTTGGTGGCCTTGGCCATCGCCAGGCTGCCCTCGCCAGATGCCAGCGCCGTCATCCCGTCGGCCAGGGCCTCAAACCCTTTGCGTTCGCGGTTGCGGTCGAAATAACGCGAAATCGCGGTTTCATCACCATTGATGAAACGCACCGTCGCCAGCAGAAATGACGCCACCTTTAGCCCCAGCCAAATCACCAGAACCAGCACCACCGCCGCAATCGCCGTGTGCAGCGGGTCCAGATTGTATTCCGTATTTGAAACGGTAATACGCACCCCGCCGCTGGTTTCCGCCAGATAACCCACCCCAAGGGTCAGCGCCGCAACCAACGAAATAAAAAGCACGATTTTAATAAGGGACCAAAGCATTCAACCCACCTTTACCTGTTTAATGCTGCCTGCAATGACACCACACCATCAACCGCCTGTTGTCGGGTCAAAACGTCATTTACCCAACCCAAAAGGGGGTCGGAAATATCGGGTGGAATAGTCTCTAACTCGGTCAAAACAGTGTCTAAATCACCATTTCGCAGGGCTGCCTCTGCCCGCGATAAAACGGCATCCGGTCCATCCCCATCCTGTGGCGTCAGGGAACGCGCGCCAAACTGTGTGCGCAAAAATGCGGTGAACGTGCTGGTTTTTCCGGCCTGCGCATCCGCGCGCGCCGCCCCATCCAGAACCGCCCTTGCAAGGGGTGGAAATGCGTCCTGAAGGGCCGACAGGGTTGCCACCCCCTGATCACCCAGCCCGGTCAGGACCACGGGAATTTCAACGCCCAGCGCCGCCAATTCCCCCAGCGCCCCGGCAAATGGCCCACCGTTTTGAATGGCCGCCTGTATTTGCGTCAGGGCGGCCTGCCCGGCAACATGACCTTCACGCTGTGCGACTGATCCCTGTGCCACGATTGCCTGTTCCTGCGCGGCCTTGATCCGGGTCAGTTCCTGTTGAAACATTTCGCGCATCGCCGCCAATTCCCGTTCATAGGTGGCAACGGCATCGGCCGTGGCGCCAACTTCGGGCAGGGGGCGGTTTTCAATGTCTGTCAGGCGCTGACCCAACGCGCCCAGCCCACTGGTCAGATCCGCGGTCATTTTTTCCGCCGCATCCTGGCGTTCAAGCAGCCCGTTTATTACATCTTTCGGGGTCGCATCGCCCTGGGCCTGTGTCAGGGTCGCAATTTTGCCTTCCAGCGCGGTGATTTCAACCTGTTGCGCAGTAATTGCAACCGTCAGTTCATCCACCACGGCCCTGTCGTCACCAATAACCTGCGCCAGACCAAAGCCAACACCACCGGCAAGAACACCACCCAACAACATCGAAATAACCCCGGATTTACGGGGTTTAACTGGTGTTTCGGATGTTTCAGGCCCATCGGTTGGGGTGTCAGCCATATCTTCAACCACAACGGCATCCTCTATGGTGTCCGGGGTTTCTTGCTCCAACACCACAGGTTCTGCTTTCACAGATTCAGCAGGTTTTTTCTTTTTTGCAGGTCGTGCCACTAAAATAATGCCCCCTGTTTAAAATATTGTGCCGTGGCGGCCACCAGTCAAACATATGGTGGCACTTTGCCTGTCTCAAGTCTGCAAAGCAATTCGTCGCAGGGTTTGTTTGGCCATCGCCGCCGCGTTTGGATGATCGGCCACATCTACCCTGTCAGACGGCGGCCCGCCCCATGCGCCAAGCACTGCGTCACTCATCGCGATCAGGTAAATTTCTGCGCATCCCGAAATTTTGGCAACCTCTGCCCCCAGCAATTGGGCCGATCGGGGCGAAAACACCGGCATAATAACCGGGCGATCGCCGCCCAGAACAACCCGTGCCTGTTGCGTCAGGGGCTGTTCCACCTGTTCATAAACAATGGCAGAATCAGTATCTATTCCGGCGTTTTTCAACCGTTTTTCCACATCACCCCGTGAATGGCGGCCGCGCAAAAACAACACCCGTCCGGGGGGTTTTCGGGCAATGACACAGGCCACCAGATCATCGGCGTTTCCGCCTGCCGACATCACATCCATCCCCAGATCCCGCGCCGCCTTTGCCGACCGGCCGCCCACCGTTACGGCGCGCCGCCCGCGCAGATCCAATGACCGCCCGGCCATCTGAACCGCGTTTTGCGATGCAAAAATCAGGCTGTGATAGGTATCCGGGTCAACGTTGAATTCAACCGCCTGAATTTCAATAATCGGTGAAATCACAACCTCACACCCCCCGCCCAGCAATTGGCGAAATTCTTCGGCCTGCGTTCGGGGCCGGGTTAATAAAACAACGGGGGCATTGCGTGGCACTGTTTGCTCGCACTGTTGATTGGGCGCTCCCCCGGTGTTACCTGCCGGGGGACACACGCGCAACAGGCGGCAAGATGGCAGACACACTTACAATACTCGGGCTGGAAAGCAGCTGTGACGACACGGCCGCGGCCATTGTGCGCCACACACCCGGTGAAAACGCACAAATTTTGTCCAGCGTGGTCTTTGGCCAAACCGATCTGCATTCGGCCTTTGGCGGCGTGGTGCCGGAAATTGCCGCGCGCGCCCATGCGGAAAAGCTGGATTTGGCCGTTGAAAAGGCCCTGACGCAGGGCAAAATCACCCTTAATGATCTGGATGCAGTTGCCGTAACGGCCGGTCCGGGGTTGATCGGCGGGGTTTTGGCCGGCGTGATGTGCGCCAAGGGCATCGCCGTGGGGGCCGGTCTGCCGCTGGTCGGGGTCAACCATCTGGCGGGGCACGCCCTGACACCGCGCCTGACGGATAATGTTGAATTTCCCTATCTGATGCTGTTGGTTTCGGGTGGGCATTGTCAGTTTCTGGTGGTCAGGGGGGCCGATGATTTCACCCGCCTTGGCGGCACAATTGACGATGCCCCCGGTGAAGCCTTTGATAAAGTTGCGCGCATGCTTGGCCTGCCCCAACCCGGCGGCCCGGCAGTGGAAGAGGCCGCCAAATCAGGTGATCCCACCCGTTTCAAGCTCCCCCGCCCCCTGCTGAACCGTCCCGGC
>DAOURA010000184.1 GCA_030625325.1 Marinosulfonomonas sp. | reverse complement strand
AAATGTTTCGACAGTTTCAAACCTTGCCCCTGATAGTTTGACTTCAGATCAGCCCCATACAGGATTTGCGGGATCGCGGCCATGCGTTCATAAACCAGCCTGCCAACGATCTGGGCGTGTTCCAGCACGAACGGGGCTTCGTGACAGCGCACTTCAAGCACGCCGCGTGACCCGGCCCCACCAGCCGAGTGGTGGCCAAAGCCCGGATCAAAAAAGCCTGCGTAATGGACGCGAAATTCACCGACCATGGTCAGATAGGGGGCCATTTCGGCGGCGTGGCTGGGCGGGATCGTGATTGCCTCGCGGCTGACCAGAATGTAAAAAGCCCCCGGATCAAGGATGATCCAGCCCTTGTCTGTGCGCACCTCTTCCCAGTATTCAGCTGGGTCATAATGGGCCAGTTTGCCCAGATCGATCACCCCGGCGTGGGGTTTGGCGCGGTATCCGACCAGATCACCGGACGCCGGGCGCAGATCAACCGAAAAGCCAAGGCCGTCGGAAATATGGGCGTCGCCATCAACGATCGGGCTTTGGGCGTGCAGGGCGCGCAGGGCGTCGTCGTCTATTACGGTTTTGCCCAGACGAAAGATAATCTGGTTCAGCATTTGCCCCGGTTTGGCGACCACGGAAAACGAACTGGGGCATATTTCAACGTATAGAGGGCCGCAGTAACCATCTGGCACCCGGTCAAATTCAACCCCACGGTCGGTGATGATCCGGGTCAGCAGGTCAAGGCGGCCAATGGATGACTTTGCACTGGCGGCGGCCGTCATGCCCGCGGGCAGGGACAGGCTTTCCATTAGCGGCACCACGTAAACACAGCCCTTTTCCAGCACCGCGCCACCGTTAAGGTCAATTTCGTGCATTTTGAAATCAGCCAGGCGTTCGGCGACGGTTCTGTTGCCACCCGCCAGAAAAGATGCGCGCACCCGATAGGCGGTATCCCCAAGGCGCAGATCAAGGGATGCTGGCTGAATTTGTTGGGGCTGGATCGGATCGCGCGCACTGATGGCACCGCTGGCAATCAGACCTTTGATTGCAGAATCGGGAAGTACGCCGGTTTTGTCCACTTTGTCCCCCCCTTAGTGACAAAAACGCCCGCCGCCGGATGGCAGGGGCGTTTTCGTTATATTGGTCGGGCTAGCAGGACTCGAACCTGCGACCTTCCGTCCCCCAGACGGACGCGCTACCAGACTGCGCCATAGCCCGACACCGGGCCTTAAATACTGCTTTTGTCGGCAGGGGCAAGCAGGAATGGTCAGCAATTGCAGATCACCCCTTTTGAGTGCCGTCTGAGCGGGTATCAATGCGGATACGCAGGCGGATAAGGCGTTTGTAAATCTCGGTGAATGTGTCGGGTGTGGCCTGAATTGGCGCGGACACCCCGTGGTTGGCCTGTCGCAGGGCCGCAACCACCCCCAGAACATCAGGGGCATTGGCGGTGCTGTCTTCGATCGGGTCGTCGGGCACATCCGCCTGAAGGGGGGGCAATGTTTCAGCCGGTGCATCCGCCTGGGGTTTTTCCAGGCCTTCGGGTTGCATACCGCGATGGCCCATCAGGGTTACGATGTTTTTGGGGTCTTGCGGTGTGACATCCAGTTCAATCGGGGCCTCGGTTGCGGTGGCTTCAATCACATCGCCCATATCGGGCGCGCCGCCGTCGACGGGCGCAGACATATCTGAAACATGGCACACGCCTTCTTCGCGCAGCAATTTTTGCACGCCACGAATGGTCATTCCGTCATTATGCAGCAGTTTTTTGATACCACCCAGCAGTTCCATGTCGCGGGGGCGGTAATAACGCCGCCCGCCAGCCCGTTTCACGGGCTTAACTTGTGTGAAACGGCTTTCCCAGAAGCGCAGGACGTGTGTTGGGGTGTCCAGCCAGTCGGCCACTTCTGAAATGGTCCGAAAAGCGTCTGGAGATTTATCCATTCTTATCCATTCGCGGGTGCCTTACCCCTTGTTTCCAGCCGCAACGCGGTCTTTCATCAAATGGGACGGACGGAATGTAAGAACACGACGCGGAGAGATTGGAACCTCTTCCCCGGTTTTTGGATTTCGGCCAATACGGGCGGATTTTTCGCGCACCTTGAATGTGCCAAAGGATGAGATTTTTACAGCCTCACCGTTTACCAGCGCATCTGACACATGTGCCAGCACGTTTTCGACAAGTTGCGCGCTTTCATTGCGTGAAAGGCCAACCTCGCGAAACACCGCTTCGGACAAATCCATTCTGGTCAAAGTACTCTCGCTCATTGCGTCCCCCTGCTGTTGTATGTGAAACCATAGGGCGGCAGGGATTTACGAGTCAATATCAAGACCTTGGGTAGTTCTGTTAATGGGTCGATTTAGGCGGTTACCAGCGTAAAACCACTGATCCCCAGGCCAAACCACCCCCGATTGCCTCTAATAATAGGATATCACCGGCCTTAAACTTGCCCTCAGACTTGCCCAGAGACAGGGCAAGGGGAATCGATGCCGCAGATGTATTGCCCTGATCGGGCAGGGTTACGATCACCCGATCCATCGGCACGCCCAGCTTTTTGGCGGTGGCGGCAATGATGCGGATATTGGCCTGATGGGGCACGATCCATGTCAGATCATCGTCACTCAGGCCCGCCTGCGCAAGGGATGTGCGTGCGGTATCTGCCAGTTTGACCACGGCGTGTTTAAACAGCTCTGGTCCCTGCATCTTCAACACGCCCACTGTGCCGGTGGATGACACGCCGCCGTCCACATACAGCAAATCACGCAGGCTGCCGTCTGAATTCAGGTCAACCGACAGGATGCCCTGATCGGTGTTTTCACCGGTTCCGGTTGCGGCCTCAAGCACCAAGGCACCGGCACCATCGCCAAACAGCACACAGGTTGCGCGGTCTTCAAAGTCAAGAATGCGCGAAAAGGTTTCCGCACCAATCACCAGAACACGTTTTGCCTGACCGGACAGAATCAGGGCATTCGCATTGGCCAGCGCATAGATAAAGCCCGCACAGACCGCCTGAACATCAAAGGCAAAGCCTTTGGTCATGCCAAGGGCCGCCTGTACCATCGTCGCGGTGGACGGGAATGTCAGATCAGCAGTGGATGTGGCCAGAATGATCGCGTCTATATCGCTGGCTTCAAGTCCTGCATCCTTCAGGGCCGCCAGCGCGGCGGCTGTGGCCATTTGTGATGTTGTTTCACCCTCGGCGGCAAAATGGCGCCGTGATATGCCGGTTCTGGTTTTGATCCATTCGTCTGTGGTGTCAATTTTTTCGGCAAACTCTGCGTTTTCCACGACCCGCTCTGGCAGGTAATGCCCGACCCCGCGCACAACTGATCGTATTGTCATTTTACTGCACCGTTATTGTTATTATTCGTATCATCCTGACGCGCCTGCGCGGCACTGGCAACCCGCGCTGCAAGGCGTTCATTAAACCCGGTTTCAGCAAGGCGCATCGCCAGATTAACCGCCGCCGCAATTCCCGTGGCATCCGCCGAGCCATGTGATTTGATCACCGTGCCATTCAACCCCAGAAACACCCCGCCGTTAACCTGGCGCGGGTCGATGCGTTTGGCCAGCCGTTTCAGGGATGTCAGGGCCAGCAGGGCCGAGATTCTGGACAGGGGGGTCGCCTTAAACGCATCCTTCAGGAAATCCCTGATCAGGCTGGCAGTGCCTTCGCCGGTTTTCAGGGCCACATTGCCGGTAAACCCGTCGGTGACAATCACATCAACCCGATCTGACGGTATATCGCTGCCTTCTACAAAGCCCAAGAATTCAAACGACCCGGCGTCGGATTGTCCGCCAATCAGTGCCAGTGCTGCCTTTAGTTCGGGGCGGCCCTTGTGTTCCTCTGTGCCGACATTCAGCAGGCCAACACGGGGGCGTTCCAGCCCCAGGCCGTTGCGCGCATAGGAGGCGCCCATCATCGCGTATTGCAACAAATCCTGTTCATCGGCGCGAATGTCGGCCCCCACGTCCAGCATGATGTTGAAACCGCTTTTGGAGCGGGACGGCCATAAACATGCAATTGCGGGTCGGTTGACACCGGGCATTTTGCGCAGCCGGATCATGGAAATTGCCATCAGGGCACCAGTATTGCCACATGACACCGCCACGGCCGCATCACCGTCACGCACCGCCTGAACGGTGGACCACATGGATGTACCTTTGCCATTGCGCATGGCCTGACTTGGCTTGTCATCCATGGTGATGACACCGGGCGCATCGCGAACCTCGCATCGCCCGGCCAGCGCACGTTTCTGCGCCACCATTTCAGACAGTTCGGCCTGTGGCCCGTGCAGGATAAAACCAATG
>DAOURA010000197.1 GCA_030625325.1 Marinosulfonomonas sp. | reverse complement strand
ACGGCAAGGCACAGCTTTTCACCGACCCGGCAAAACTGGCTGACATGCCACCCAACCCCGATATTGAAGTTCTCGGATGGGGCGCATTTGAAGGCGCGCTTGCCACCCTGAACGCCCCGGTGCGGGTTGATAAAACCACCGCCCCCCTGCGCATCAGCGATGTGCTGATATCGGCAGGCACCGAAATCGCCTATGCCCAAGACCCCTGCATCCTGCCCAAGGCCCGCAAAAACCCAACCGAAATTGCCGGCACCATTGCCGCCCACCTGCGTGACGGCGCGGTGATGGTTGAATTCCTGTGCTGGCTTGACGGGGCAATGGAAAAACCGGGCCTGAACGAAATCGATATCGTCAAAAAACTGGAAAACCTGCGCCACGCCACCAACGCCCTGCTCGACATCAGCTTTGAAACCATCTGCGGCTCCGGCCCAAACGGCGCATTGCCCCACTATCGGGTCTCTGAAACCAGCAACCGCGCCCTGCAAACGGGCGACCTGATCGTCATCGACAGTGGCGGTCAATATATTGACGGCACCACCGACATCACCCGCACAGTTTGCGTTGGCGATCCGGGGGTCGATGAACGGGCCGCCTTTACCCGCGTGCTGCAAGGCATGATCGCCGTTTCACGGGCGCGCTGGCCGCGCGGACTGACGGGCCGTGATCTTGACCCGCTGGCGCGTTTTCACCTGTGGGCGGCCGGACAAGACTATGACCACGGCACCGGCCACGGGGTCGGCAGCTATCTGTGCGTACACGAAGGCCCACAGGCCATTTCACGGCGCTCAGAAATCCCCCTTAACCCAGGTATGATCCTGTCAAACGAACCGGGCTATTACCGCGAAGGGGCCTTTGGCATCCGAACCGAAAATCTGTGTGTGGTGCAGGACGCCCCCGAACTGGCCGGGGCCGACGCGCGCGATATGCTGTCCTTCATGACCATCACATTCGCCCCCATCGAACGCCGCCTGATCAACACCGATATGCTGGCCCCGGCGGAACGGGACTGGATCAACAGCTATCATGCTGAGGTCCGTGAAAAACTATCCTCACGGGTAAGTGACAAGGCGCAAGTCTGGTTAATGCAAGCAACCGTCCCCATTTGAAAACTGTGCCAACCAGTGCGGCCACTTCAACAGGGGGGAAAACCAATGACAAACCACATCAATATCCGCAAGGCAGGCGGCACTTGGGTGCTGCGCGCAGGTGAAACTTTTCTGGGGCAAAGTGACAACGCGCTGGAACTTAGCGAAGGCAAATACCCCCCGGTGATTTATTTTCCAAAGGCCGATATTGACCCATCCATGCTGGAACCATCCAATACCACCAGCCACTGCCCCTACAAAGGCGATGCCAGCTATCATTCCATCAAAACCGACGCAGGGCTGATCAAAGATGCCGGCTGGTCCTACGAAACCCCGATCAACGGCATTGAACCCATCACCGGGCACATCGCGTTCTACCCGGAGCGGGCCAGTCTAACGCGCCTATAGGCCTTCTTTTTCGCCAAAATATCCCCGCCGGAGGCACCGATCAGGCCCGCAGGGCCTGATCCGGACAACCTGCAAAAAACCCGGAAAATTACGAATGCTCTTCGGCGGCGGTATCCGCCAGCGCCCGGTTGAACGCGCGCAAAGCATCCACATGAAACACCGCGCCCCATAACTCGGGCGGTTGGCCTTCCCCCCCCAGTGTCACCACCGGAATATACGCAGCCCCCGGATTTTCAAATATCGACATCGCGCTTTCCAGCGTGGCGTTACCGTCAATATAAATGCCCTGCTCGACCAATTCCCAACAGGCGTCCTGTGACGCCGCCTTCGGGTGGTCCACCGCACGCATGACACCGGCACACGAAAACGTCGCCAGCAAATAGGCCTGCGGCCCCGCCGCCAAATGGATATTGCGCCGCTCCAGCAGGGTCAGGAAAAATGACCGATCAATCAACGCCGACGACAGCGCCGTTGACAAAGACACCGCCACCATCACCGCCAGCCCGGTTTGCCAGTCACCGGTTAATTCAAACACAATCAGGGTTGTGGAAATCGGCGCCCCCAGCACAGCCGCCGCAACTGCCCCCATCCCGGCCAGCGCATAAAGGGTTTGCGAGCCCGAAACCTCGGGTAAAACCTGCGTCGCAATCAAACCAAACGCCAAACCTGTCAGCGCCCCCACCATCAGCGACGGCGAAAATATCCCACCCCCCATGCGCCCGGCCATGGTGATCGCCACGGCCACGGTTTTCAGGGCGGCAAAAACGATAACCTCCCACAACAACAGTTCTCCGGTCAGGGCGGCGGACGTGGTTTCATAGCCAACCCCGATGATATGGGGATAATATATCGCCAGCCCGCCCAGCATTACCCCCGCCACCGCAGGGCGTAAAAACCGGGGCAGGTGAATTTTTTCCTGCACATAGTTACCAAAATCATCCGCCCAAAAGACTGAGCGCATTAGTAATACCGCCACCAACCCGCTGATCAGCCCCAGGATCACAAAGGCGGGCAGCTCCACATAAAATTCCAGGGTGTTGCCAACCGGCAGGATAAATTCGGTGACATCGCCAAATTGCCAGCGGCTGATAATAGTGCCGGCGGCAGCCGCAATCACGATCGGGGCAAAGGCGTGCACCGCGAAATGGCGCAACACCACCTCTAGCGCGAACAGGGTGCCGGCAATCGGGGCGTTAAAGCTGGCCGAAACAGCGGCCGCCACCGCGCAGCCCAGTAAATCACGCCCGGTTATGCCATTGGCATTGATCCGGTTGGACACCCAGCTTGAAATTACCCCGGCCAGATGGACAACCGGGCCTTCACGCCCGGACGAACCACCCGTAGACAGGGTAATCATAGACGCCAGCGCCGATGCCAACCCGGCACGTTTTTCCACCCGGCCATTGTGCAGGGCGGCGCCTTCTATCACATCCGCCACACTACGCACGCGCCCGTCATCGGTAAAGAAATGCAGGATCAACCCCACCACCAACCCACCACAGATCGGGATGATCAAAATCCAGTACCACGGCAAAAACTGCGCAAATGTTTGCAGGCTGGCCGGGTCATCTGTGCCATACAACTGCCCCTGAACGGCATTGACGCCTTTTCGAAACAAAATGGCCGCAAAGCCGGACGCAACCCCGATCCCAAGGGCAATGAACCAAAACACCACCTGCCGGGGCCCCCGTTTGCACAGAACCCACCAGCCATCGCGGCAGTTTTTTGCGACATCCCCCCCCAGCCGGGCGATCATTGATTGGTCATGCTGTTTCATCGCAGCCTTTTTTCGTTTCGGGGCAGCATTTGCTTTGCCCAGCGCGCCCACATCCCTTAGGTTCACCCCGGATCAAACAAAGGGCCAGCCATGGGCATCGACACAGTACTCTCCGAGTTATCAACACTTTTAGGCAATCGGCTTGGCCGATCCAAGTCTGATCTTAATACACATGGCCAGTCCGAAAGCCATTTCGCCCCCGCCGCCCCCGATGCAGTCGCCTATCCCGAAACCACCGATGAGGTGGCCAGTATCGTCGCCATCTGCGGGGCCAACGATTGCCCGGTTGTCGGCTGGGGCACCGGCACATCACTGGAAGGGCACGCCTTGGCAATTCAGGGCGGCGTCACAGTTGATTTTTCCCGGATGAACAAGGTGTTACAGGTCAATGCCGACGACATGAACGTGGTGGTGCAGCCCGGCATCACCCGGCAAAACCTGAACACCCACCTGCGTGATACCGGCCTGTTTTTCCCGGTGGACCCGGGTGCC
>DAOURA010000161.1 GCA_030625325.1 Marinosulfonomonas sp. | reverse complement strand
AAGGTAGGGTATGTTCCGGCGGGATGGAAGGGTGACAGGATCACAAAATCGCCGGTTTTTGGTAAGATTTGGCCAATCGGAAAACGATCGCAATTGCGTCGGGCCTATTTTGTGAAACTGGATGGCCAAGCCCCTATGAGTTGCACACATAACGGCATCCCGTTTGCCCCCTTCTTTTCCCGGCGAATGCCTGATAGAAGGCCGCTTGAGCATCGATCAAGCCCCATATGGAACCCCAAACCGTGAAAAAAACAATTCTGGCGTCCTTTGCCGGGCGCCTTTCCGCCCCTGATATCAACTTTTCCCGTGAACGCCTTAGCCCGGCGCAGTTCAAGACAGAAATCCTGTCCGGCCTGACCGTCGCACTGGCGCTGGTGCCCGAGGCCGTTGCGTTTTCGTTTGTCGCCGGGGTGCATCCGCTGGTGGGCTTGTATGCCGCGTTCATGGTTGGGCTGATCACGGCGCTGATTGGCGGGCGGCCGGGGATGATTTCCGGGGCAACCGGGGCGCTGGCGGTGGTGATGGTGGCGCTGGTGGCCGAGCACGGGGTTGAATACCTGTTCGCAACAGTGGTGCTTATGGGGCTATTGCAGATCGCCGCCGGGGTGTTCAAAATGGGCAAGTTTATCCGCCTTGTGCCACACCCGGTGATGCTGGGGTTTGTGAATGGGCTGGCGATTGTGATTTTTCTGGCGCAATTAACCCAGTTTCAGGTGCCCGGTACAGCCGTAGCATCTGGTCACGGTATGTCTGGCGGTGAATGGATGACTGGCTGGCCACTGGTCACGATGTTGGGGCTTGTGGTGCTGACCATGGCAATAATCTGGGCGCTGCCCCGGGTCACCAAGGCGTTCCCGGCCCCCTTGGCCGGGATCGGTGTTGTGGCGGTGATTGTGATTGCCTTTGGTATTGATGTGCCGCGGGTGGGTGATCTGGCATCTATCAAGGGCGGATTACCGATGTTTCATATTCCAACGGTGCCGCTGAACTTTGCAACGCTGGAAATCATTTTCCCTTATGCGCTTATTCTGGCGGCGATTGGCCTGATTGAAAGCCTGCTGACCCTTAATCTGGTGGGTGAAATAACCGGAAAACGTGGCGGTGCCAGTCAGGAATGCGTGGCGCAGGGCGTGGCCAATACCGTGACGGGTGTCTTTGGCGGCATGGGCGGTTGCGCGATGATCGGGCAATCGATGATCAACGTAAAATCCGGCGGGCGCACGCGGCTGTCCGGTGTTGCGGCGGCGTTGTTTTTGCTGGCGTTCATTCTGGTTGGCTCGTCCGTGATTGAACAGATCCCGCTGGCGGCGCTGGTTGGGGTGATGTTCATGGTGGTGATCGGCACGTTTGCATGGAATTCCCTGACCATTCTGCGCCGGGTGCCGTTTACGGATGCCTTTGTGATCCTGTTGGTGACGGTGGTGACGGTGGCAACCGATCTGGCAACGGCCGTTGTGGTTGGCGTGATTGTGTCGGCACTGGCCTATGCCTGGCAAAATGCCGCGCGCATCCATGCGACAACCTTTGAAACCAAAGAGGGTGCCAAGGTTTACCGCATCGAAGGGCCACTGTTTTTCGGATCAGTCGAAGGGTTCAACGAACTGTTCACCCCCGAGGACGACCCGGATCATGTGATCGTGGAATTCGCCGAAAGCCGGGTGGCCGATCAGTCCGCCCTGACGGCAATAGAAGCGCTGGCCGCGAAATATCAGGCCGCAGGTAAAAAATTGCAACTGCGCCACCTGAGCCGGGATTGTCACAAATTGCTGACCCGCGCCGGGCAACTGATGGTCGATAGTGATGATGACCCGGATTACGAAATTGCGGTGGATTATACGGTGCGCACCGGTGTTTTGGGTGGCGGGCACTAAACCAAATGCGCGCCTGACGGCGCATGTTTTATAGCCCTTCGGGCGATATCCGCTCCGCTCGGGGGATATTTAGGCAAAGTCGAAGCCCGCTTCTTTTTCGTTTAAATATCCGCGCGCGCAGCGCAGTTCCGAGCACCCGAAGGGGGTGAGTAATAACAGTCACGCCGCAAGGCGTGTCATTTGTCGTCGGGTCGGGTCAGTTCAAACAAATCACTAACCGTGCAGTAGTCGCGGTACCCAAGGCGTGCCAGTGGGGTGAACGTGGTGACGTCAAAGCGCCCGTCCCTGATGGTGTCGTCGCGCATGTGCACCCCGGTGACTTCACCAAACACTGCAACATTGGCATCCCCTTTCAGGGTGATGATCTGTGTCAGGCGGCATTCCAGTGCTGCCGGGGCCATCGCCACGCGTGCACAGGGGATGGTTTCGCATTCGCTGCGTTCCAGTCCGGCCTGATCAAATTCATCCACCTCAGCGTCAAAGCTGCCTGAGGTTTTGTTCATTTGGTCACGCATGTCGAACGCGACGATATTGACGCAAAACACACCGGTTTCGTCGATGTTGGCGACGGTGTCCTTGCCAAAGTGGCGATCTTTTTTGTTGGTGGTTGAGGCAAACATAACCTGTGGTGGTTCATAGGCTACGGCGTTGAAAAACGAATAGGGGGCCAGGTTGTCGTGCCCGTCTTTGCCGCGCGTGGAAATCCAGCCGATTGGGCGTGGGGTGACGATGGCGTTAAAGGGATTATGGGGCAGGGGGTGGCCGTCTGTGGGGCGGTAAAACATGTGCGCATTCCTCGTTCGTTGCCCCTGACCTAGCCCCGTGTTAGCAGGCTTGCCAGTGCAAAATCACCAAATGGGGCCGACGTGTACACCCTGAGCCAGGAAACAACTGACGATATATGGGAGGTTGAGGCGCTTTATGACCTGTGTTTTGCACCCGGTCGTGAGGCCCTGCCGTCCTATCGGTTGCGTGATGGGATCGCGCCGGTGGCGGAGTTGTGCCTGGTGGCGCGCGATGGGGATCAGGTTTTGGCCGCCGCGATCCGCTACTGGCCGGTTATGGTTGGCGGGGCGCGGGCATTGTTGCTGGGGCCGATTGCGGTGCATCCGACCCGGCAAGGTGAAGGTTTGGGGGCGATGTTGGTTGGGGGCAGTCTGGCGCGGGCGGCGCGGGACTGGCAGCGTGTCATTCTGGTGGGGGATGCGCCCTATTATGCCCGCTTTGGTTTCAAGAAACTGGCAGGGGTGAACATGCCGCCGCCAACCAACCCGGCGCGGGTGTTGGGGTTTGCCCTGACCGATGGTGCCTGGGATGGGGTTTGTGGCGATGTTCGCCCGGCACATTCGGGTGCTACTGGGCGCGCAGCCACGCCATAACCGCCGGGCGCACCGATTGCGCACCGCTTTCGCAGGCAACGCGCAGCACTTCGCGCAGTTCAACCAGATCAACACGCCGGATCAGGTGTTTGACCGGCCCGATTGAGGCCGGGCGCATTGACAGGGTGTCCATGCCAAGGGCGGCAAAGCATATTGCCTCTATCGGGCGGCCCGCGTCTTCACCACAAAACGACAGTGGGGTGGCGGTTTCCTGACAGCGTTCCACAATCTGGTGGATAAAGGTCAAAAAACTGACGTTCAGGGTGTCATAGCGCCGGCGCACCCGTTCATTTTCACGATCCGCGGCAAAGAAAAACTGTTTCAGGTCATTGCCGCCGATCGAAATAAAGTCGGTCAGTTCAAAGAACTGGCGCGGTGCAAAGGCCAGGCTGGGGGTTTCCAGCATGGCACCAATTTCAACGTTCTCAGGCACGGTATGACCCATGCGCCTTTCCCGTTCGATTTCGTCCCGAAGTTGTTGGCGGGCTTCTTTGAATTCATCAAACTGGGCCACGAACGGGAACATCACCGTTAAGGGCCGCCCGTTTGCCGCACGGATCAGGGCCTGCAACTGCATCCGCATCATGCCCTTTTTTTCCAACCCCACGCGGATCGCGCGCCAGCCCATGGCCGGGTTGGGTTCGTCCTGTGGCTTCATATAGGGCAGCACCTTGTCAGAGCCGATATCAAGGGTGCGAAATACCACACGTTTGCCGTTTGCCGCGTCCATGACCCGGGCATAAAGTGATGCAAGATCGGCGCGCTTGGGCAGGGTGTTGCGCACCAGAAACTGTAATTCTGTTCTGAACAGACCAACGCCGTTCGCGCCGGAACTTTCCAGTGACGGCAGATCGGCCATAAGGCCGGCATTCATCTGCAATGATATTTCGCTGCCACAGCGGCCCTTTGCCGGTTTGTCGCGCAGGGATGCGTAACGTTTCTGGGCCTCGGCGGCCATGGCGATTTTGTCGCGAAACGCGCTGCCAACGCTGTCTTCGGGGCGCAGGTGCACAACACCCTGATCCCCATCCAGCAGGATCCGGTCACCGTTCAGGGCCTCTGTGGTGATGCGTTCGGCGTGAATAAGCAGCGGAATGGCCAGCGCGCGCGCCACGATGGCGGCGTGCGAGCCAACGGAGCCTTCTTCCAGCACGATCCCGCGCAGCGAACGGCCATATTCCAGCAATTCACCGGGGCCGATGTTGCGGGCCACAAGGACCGGGTCAGCCGGCATTTCGGCGCCGGTTTCGCTGCCCTGACCTGTCAGAATGCGCAGCAGGCGGTTGGATAGATCATCCAGATCATGCAGGCGTTCGCGCAGGTAAGGATCAGAAGATTGCATCATCCGGGTGCGGGCAACCGATTGTTCTTTTTCAACCGCAGCCTCGGCGGACAACCCGCGCGAAATGTCCAGTTCCATCCGGCGCATCCAGCCGGGTGAGCGGGCAAACATCCGGTAGGCTTCCAGCACCTCGGCCTGTTCTTTGTCGGCCGTGCCGGCCAGCGTCAGCATGTCGTCCACCGAAACCCGCAGGGTATTTACCGCCTCTTGCAAACGGGCGGTCTCGGCCACCGGATCATCGGCCACCGGGTTGGTGACCACAACGCGCGGTTCGTGCAGGTAAACATGGCCCTCTGCCACACCTTCCTGACCGGTGCCGGCGGGAAAC
>DAOURA010000057.1 GCA_030625325.1 Marinosulfonomonas sp. | reverse complement strand
CCGCCCATGTCGTCCACCTCGGCAATCAGTTTGGATGCCTCTTCAATCAGATCTGCGGTTAGTTTTTCCACGTAATACGACCCTGCCAGCGGGTCGACCACATTGCCCACCCCAGTCTCATTCTGCAATATCAGCTGGGTGTTGCGCGCAATCCGCGCCGAAAATTCGGTTGGCAGTGCGATGGCCTCGTCAAACGAATTGGTATGCAGCGATTGGGTGCCACCGAGAACAGCACTCATCGCTTCATAGGCGGTGCGCACGATGTTGTTATAGGGGTCCTGTTCCTGCAGGCTGACACCTGATGTCTGACAATGGGTGCGCAACATCAGACTGCCGGGCTTTTTCGCGCCAAATTCCGACATGATCCCGTGCCACAAAAAGCGCGCCGCACGCAGCTTGGCGGCTTCCATAAAAAAGTTCATACCAATGGCGAAAAAGAACGACAGCCGCCCGGCGAACACGTCCACATCCAACCCACGATCAATCGCGGCACGCACGTATTCTTTGCCATCCGCCAGCGTATAGGCCAGTTCCTGCACAAGGTTCGCCCCGGCTTCCTGCATGTGATAGCCGGAAATTGAGATTGAATTGAAACGGGGCATCTCACGGCTGGTGAATTCAATAATATCGCTGACAATCCGCATCGATGGTTCCGGCGGATAAATATAGGTGTTGCGCACCATGAATTCTTTCAGAACGTCATTCTGAATGGTGCCCGACAGGGCGGCCCGTTCAACCCCCTGTTCTTCCCCGGCCACGATAAACGCCGCCAGAACCGGGATCACCGCGCCGTTCATCGTCATCGACACCGAAACCTTGTCCAGCGGGATACCGTCAAACAGAATTTTCATATCCTCAACGCTGTCAATGGCAACACCGGCCTTGCCAACGTCGCCCTCAACCCGTTCATGATCACTGTCGTAACCACGGTGCGTCGCCAGATCAAAAGCCACCGACACCCCCTGTTGCCCGGCGGCCAGACCTTTGCGGTAAAATTCGTTTGATGCCTCGGCGGTGGAAAACCCGGCATATTGGCGGATAGTCCATGGCCGCCCGGTATACATGGTCGCCCGTGGCCCACGGGTAAACGGCGCCGCCCCCGGCATGCCACCCATGTGCCCCAGACCTGCCGTGTCATCCGCCGTATAAACCGGGTTAACCGCGATCCCTTCAGGGGTTTGCCAATTCAGCCCGTCCAAAGGGCGGTCGCGCAGCTCTTTTTGCGCCAGTTTCTTCCAGTTTTCTTTGTCGCTCATGGCAACGCTCCTGATCATCTTGGGGCCTTTGGGAAAATTTCCCGTGATTATGCCACCTTAAGCCTTCGAATTTGCGCCACCGCGCCCTATATCCATTTGGAACGGAGCACGTATGAAACAGTTTCTGACAATAATACTCGCCACCCTTGTGGGTTTTGCCGCCACCGCCCAGGACGCTGACCCGGCCATGCCACAACTGGACGTGCGCAGCGCCCAAACGGTAACTTTGGGCGAATTCCTGTGGCTTAACCGGCTGATTGTCGTGTTTGCCGACACCGACCGTGACCCGTCATTTCGCGCGCAAATGGAATTACTGCGCGAACATCCGGGTGATCTGATTGATCGCGATGTGGTGGTGATCACCGACACCAACCCTGCAACACCGTCTGACATTCGCAATGAACTGCGCCCCAGGGGGTTTGGCTTTGTTCTGATCGACAAAGACGGCGGCATCAAACTGCGCAAACCCACCCCGTGGGACGTGCGAGAAATATCACGAAGCATCGATAAAACCGACCTGCGCCAGCAGGAACTGCGCGATGCGCGCGACCAAATCACGACCGCCAACTGAGCCACTGATTTCGCCGTCAATATCATTGCATCCCATCCGCATATTCAAAATATGTCAGCGGATCCAGCGTTGACACCCAGCCGCGCAACGCATCCTGCATCTGGGCCACATGTTCTGGCCCGGTGGCATAAAAAGACACACGGTCCCCCCCCAGAAACCCCCGTGGTTCCTTCAAAACCAGCTTGCCCATCAGCACCCAGTCGGCACCAACACCTTCCCTGATCCAGCCGTCATAAATCATCGCGGCGGGCACGTTATATCGGGTGATCAACTGGTCGGCCCAGCCCGCAACCGGGTCTGACAGACGCAGCTTTAACGCCTCAGACGACGCCAGCCCCCACAGGTCCAGCACATAATTGGGGTTATTCCAGGCGACCGAACCAAGGTCATTCACCGCAACCCGGTCCTTCAGGTAATCCTTGGCGAAAACCGCCATCTGCCCCTGTTGGTTGTGGATTGAACGCGGACCCTTTGGGAAATGTTTTATCACCATCGGCACATAAACCGCCGCTGGCACCAACAGGGCAACGGCGGCGATACCGGCAATAACATACCTTGGCAAATGTCCGACGAACCCCGCCAAAACAAACAGGAAACCACCGGCCGTAATAATCAGAATGTAATATTCATACCGCAGCTGCCAACCGATTTTGCCAAAAAACAAATGGCTGGCCCCGGCGGCAATAATCACCAGCCCCACGATGCGAACCGATGGGTGCAGCTTATTTTTACCCACCATCAACATGGCCAGCGTCCCCACAACCAGCCCCAGCAATACCATCCCGCCACCAACGGAAATATTCAGGCGAAACTTGGCAATCAGGCGCATCAGCGGGTTCAGTTGATCGGCCCCGTCAATATGTTGTTTCGCCATCACTGAATTGGGCAGCGGATCCAGCCCAAGGGACAAAAGAAACCCGCAAAACAACGCCAGCGGAACAACCGCCAGAAATGCCGCAATCAGCGCTTGCTTTCGGTTGCCGCTGGTAAACAGAACCAGCACGGCCAAAACCGCCAACGCCAATCCTTCAAAGCGCAGCATCGGCGAAAATAAAATGCCCGCGTACAGCAGCGCCCAGGGCGTGTTGCCCTGCAAGTGGCGCACCAACCCCAGTAAAATCGCAAGGCTTGCCGCCGCATGCAGCGAATGCTCCATCCCGATATAGGCCGTGCTTGACGCCATCAGCGCCACCGGGCCAAACGCGGCCAGCAACAGCCCGACCGGGCGCAGCCGCCCATCACCATAGCCCCCCGCCACCAGTAACTGCCCCCACAGCCACGCAACGGCGATCAGGCCAACAGTGTTCCAAAACAACGGCAACAGGCGCTGAACCTCAGGTCCGCCAAACGGCACCAGCAAGAACGGATAAAGCGCTGACGACGCGGCCGATGTATATTCGCCCGCGTTAACCCCATAACCACCGCCGCCCCACGCCCCTTCGGCCATGGCCAGATGTATATAAACATCGTCCAGCGGGTATTCGAAAACGCCGCCCGTGTGGTACAGCATCAAACCCTGAAGCAAGGCAAAGAACCCCAGCGCCCCAAGAACCGCGACCAATGGAAATGAAATGTCTTTCTTCATGTCCGGCGTCATTCGAACTCCATAATCACTTCGTCAGCTGCCAGATTGCCCCAGGGGGTTAGCTTTGACCTGATCGACAAAACCGCTGGCATCAAACTGCGCAAACCTACCCTACGCGACGTGCGTGAAGTAAAATAAGACGTCATTCTTTAAGCTGTCCAAGCCCATCTTTTTCGTGGCCTTTTGCACAGGCCTCCGAGAAAAGGTCGTGCAGCATATCGGAATTAGTTGGCACTATTTCATAAATTTTTTGACGGGCCAACCCGCCTAACCCTGCTTTCTTGAACGGTTTAAATGACACTTCAAACATCCCATTTGGCGCAGTATCAAAATCACTGACCCCATCCAGATTACACAGCAAATAAAACAGCGCGCTTTCCGCGCTCGCACGCATCATCAAACAAACTGTTTGCAGTTCCTTCTCACTTAGCTTCGCAACCAAATTGGGCACCCGCCCGCCAAGCTCGACGTCAAGTGCAGTCCCCCTGCGGCTGTTCATCCAACCTTCTATCTGATCAGACTGCGGTCGATTTGAAATATCTGCCACGCCGCTGGCGAAAAATCCGGGTGTCATTATTCGAACTCCATAATCACTTCGTCCACGGCCAGACTGTCACCCGCTGCCACGTTTATCTTGCTGATCACCGCCGCCTTTTCAGCGCGCAGGATGTTTTCCATTTTCATCGCTTCAACTGTGCACAGGACCTGCCCGTTTTGCACCTTGTCGCCGACCTGTACATCCACACTGACGATCAGCCCCGGCATCGGGCACAACAACATATTTGACGTATCTGGGGCAGTTTTTTCGGGCATCAAGGCACCCAGTTCCGCCTGACGGGGCGTGCGCACCAGCACCTTTAAATCGGCGCCCCGCAACCGCACACGAAACCCGTTTGGCACCTTGGCAACCTTCATCACCAACGGTGTGCCATCCACGTTTAACCGCGCCAGACTTTGGCCCGGCACCCAATCAGCTTCGACCCGCAACGTCGCACCACCGTCAAACCGAACCAACGCCCCGTCTTTGTCGGCGTCTATCGTGACCTTGAAATCCCGCCCCTGCGCAGACACCACCCAGACGGTTCCGATTTTACGTTCATGGTTGTCCATCCGCCCAGACACACGGGTGCGCCGGATTTCGGCAACCCGGTACATTGCAGCACTGGCTGCCGCCACGCGCAACAACAGATCATCCGCCAAATCCACCCCTGAAAACCCGTCCGGGTATTCTTCGGCGATAAAGGCGGTGGTGATATCACCGGACACAAATTTCGGATGCTCCATCACCGCCGACAAAAACGGCAGGTTGTGGCCAATTCCTTCCACTTCGAACCCGTCCAGCGCGCGGCTCATTTCTTCGATCGCACGGGCACGGTCGGGCGCCCATGTGCACAGTTTGGCAATCATCGGGTCATAGAACATCGATATTTCGCCGCCCTCAAAAACCCCGGTATCGTTGCGCACCGCGTGGGTGTCGCTGGCCACTTCGGCGGGGGGGCGATAGCGGGTCAAACGGCCAATGGACGGCAGAAATTCCCGATACGGATCTTCGGCATATAGACGGCTTTCAATGGCCCAACCGTTCAGCTTTACGTCGGCTTGGGTGATTGTCAGCTTTTCACCATTGGCCACCCGGATCATCTGTTCCACCAGATCAACACCGGTGATCAGCTCTGTCACCGGGTGTTCCACCTGCAAGCGGGTATTCATTTCAAGGAAATAGAATTTTCGCGCGCCATCCACGATAAATTCAACGGTTCCGGCACTGGTGTACCCCACCGCCATCGCCAGCGAAAGCGCCTGCTCACCCATTGCCTTACGCGTGGCTGCGTCCAGAAACGGCGAGGGGGCTTCTTCGATAACCTTTTGGTTTCGCCGCTGGATAGAACATTCCCGCTCGCCCAGATAAACACCGTTGCCGTGGGCATCACACAGCACCTGAATTTCGATGTGCCGGGGCTGGGTGATGAATTTTTCGATAAAAATTCGGTCATCGCCAAATGACTTGGCCGCCTCATTCTTTGAACTTTGGAAACCCTCTCGGGCCTCTTGGTCAGTGTTGGCGATGCGCATGCCCTTGCCACCGCCACCGGCACTGGCCTTGATCATGACCGGGTAACCAATTTCACCCGAAATTTTCACCGCCTCATCCGCATCTGCGATCAGGCCCATATATCCGGGCACTGTTGCCACCCCGGCCTCTTGTGCGATCTTTTTGCTGGTGATCTTGTCGCCCATCGAAATGATCGCGCCCTTTGGCGGCCCGATAAAGGCCACCCCGGCGGTTTCCAAAGCATCCGCAAAATCGGGGTTTTCCGACAAAAAGCCATAGCCCGGATGAACCGCCTGCGCCCCACTTTGACGGATGGCATCCATCACCTTATCAATCACGATATAGGACTGGTTGGCAGGCGGCGGGCCGATATGCACCGCCTCATCCGCCATTTCAACATGCAGGGCATTGCGATCCGCATCCGAATAAATCGCAACCGTTTCAATCCCCATTTTTCGGGCAGTTTTAATCACACGACAGGCAATTTCGCCCCGGTTGGCGATCAGGATTTTATTGAACATGGGCTGTCCTTGCTGGTTTTACAGGCAAAATGGGAAAAGCAGGGGCAATAACCACAAACGCGGACAGTCCCCCAAATAGATTAAGAGGCCTGAACCAATCTGGAACAGACCTCTTAAAAGGGGAAGGGTAACGGTTTTGACAATTCGCAGCAGAAAAGTTGTTGGAGGGTCCTGCTACAAAACCAACACTGCTACAAATCTTATTTTCAGGCAAACCCAACGTTTTGCGCGACCCGTATTCGGCCAATTTCCGCCAAAGTTGTATTTTTTTGGGCAACATCACGCCTAAACATCCACTTCGAAAACGTCGGGAAAGGCCGCGCGCGCCCGGATAACATCAATAACCATCATCGATTCATAGGATGCCGGGTCAAACGGGTCTTCTGCTGCGATCACTTCGCGCCCCCACAACCAAGACAGGCGGCCAGCATCCAGATTGCCCCGTTCAAACGGGTCTTCGCCGAATTGTTCCCAAAGGGCGGCCATAAATCCGACGTCTGCCCGTTTGTCTGGCGGTCGCCTGTCTGCGTGGCGCTCACGGCGGGCAATGGGGGTTGGCCCCTTTGGGTTGGCCCGGCGCAGGGTAAACTGAAAATCCGTCCCCGGCAGACGGCCGGGAAAGCCACGGTGTTTCAGCATGTAATCAAGGGCCATCAGAATGCCTCCCATATGCAATTGTCGTCTTTGATTGAATAGCTTTCGAAAACCTGTGGCACATCCGGGTTTGTTGCGCCGAACATCGTTGCCCTGACGCCCACGGAAATGATGATCTGGCTGGGCCGGGGGCCGGTGTTTGCAATGCGCCCAAGGGCGTAATTATTGCACAGATGGTCCAGATCAGGTTCCAGCATGGCGTAATCCACCGCACCACCATCGACCACCAATTCCGGCGCAACAAAGCGAAACCGATAGGTCAGACCCTGCCCCGGCACATCGGTAATGACCTCTTGCAAGGTCACCGGCTGGCCGGATGGAACAGGTATCAATCGGGGGTCAGTCATGTGCAATCACAACGGCATATTGGCGTGTTTTTTCCACGGGTTTTGCTGGCTTTTGCCGCGCAGGGACGCAAATGCCCGGCACACCCGCTTGCGCGTGGAATGGGGCAGGATCACTTCGTCGATAAAGCCCCGCTCGGCGGCCACAAACGGGTTGGCAAACCGGTCTTCGTAATCCTGCGTGCGCGCGGCAATTTTTTCCGCGTCGCCCAGTTCTGAACGGAAAATGATTTCCGTGGCGCCCTTGGCCCCCATCACCGCGATTTCTGCCGTGGGCCATGCATAGTTGAAATCACCCCGCAGGTGCTTGGACGCCATCACATCATAGGCCCCACCGTATGCCTTACGGGTGATCACCGTGACCTTGGGCACCGTTGCTTCGCCGTATGCAAACAACAGTTTCGCGCCATGTTTAATCACGCCGCCATATTCCTGGCCCGTTCCCGGCAGAAACCCCGGCACATCCACCAGCGTCAGGATCGGAATTTCAAACGCATCGCAAAACCGCACGAACCGCGCGGCCTTGCGGCTGCTGTCGTTGTCCAGACACCCGGCCAGCACCATCGGCTGATTGGCAACCACGCCAACACTGCGCCCTTCAAGGCGGATAAACCCGGTGATGATGTTTTTGGCGAATTCTTCCTGAATTTCGTAAAAGTCGCCCTCATCCGACAGTTTGGTGATCAGTTCTTTCATGTCGTAGGGGGTGTTGGGGTTGTCCGGGATCAGGGTATCCAGACTATGATCCAGCCGCCCCGGGTCATCAAAAAATGGCCGTACCGGCGGTTTGCTTTTGTTGTTCAGCGGCAGGAAATCCACCAGACGGCGAATTTCTGTCAGGGCCTCAACATCGTTTTCAAACGCACCATCAGCCACCGACGATTTTCGGGTGTGGGTGGTGGCCCCGCCCAGTTCTTCCGCTGTAACAACTTCATTGGTGACGGTTTTGACAACATCCGGGCCGGTCACAAACATGAACGACGTGTCCTTCACCATGAAAATGAAATCAGTGATCGCCGGTGAATACACCGCGCCGCCTGCGCAGGGACCCATGATCACGCTGATCTGTGGCACCACACCGGAGGCCATGATATTGCGTTGAAACACCTCGGCGTAGCCCGCCAGTGACGCCACACCTTCCTGAATACGCGCGCCGCCACTGTCATTGATGCCAATAACCGGCGCGCCGTTTTGCATGGCCATATCCATGATTTTGCAAATTTTCTGGGCGTGGGTTTCCGACAATGACCCGCCGAACACGGTGAAATCCTGACTATACACATAGACCATCCGGCCATTGATCGTGCCCCAGCCGGTGATCACCCCGTCCCCTGACGGGCGCTGATCCTGCATTCCGAAATCGGTACATCGGTGCGCAACAAACATGTCAAATTCTTCGAATGAGCCTTCGTCAAGCAACAGTTCAACACGCTCGCGGGCGGTCAGTTTACCCTTGGCGTGCTGGGCGGCAATGCGCCGTTCGCCGCCGCCAAGGCGGGCCTGTGCGCGCCGGGTTTCCAGCTCTTGTAAAATGTCTTTCATGGGTGAACGCCCTTTTGCACGAATTTTCACCAACCTACATAAACAGGACTATGCCGGAAAGGTAAAATCAGGATATTTGCAAACTATTGACAATGGGTCGCTTGAATATTGCAAATCTGCAAACTAATCCGGTTAAAAGCCCGTCGCCCAAAATGCCGCCCCCTTTGTGAGCCCCATATCTGGACATCTGCCGCCGCTGGTCGTAATGGCGATATATGTCCGAACATTCTGGCACCACCCAACGCAGCCCTAAATCGCCGCCACACATCATTACCCTTGTGGTGATCAGTGGCATGTCGGCGATGGTCATGAATATGTTCCTGCCGTCCCTGCCGACGATGACGGACTATTTTCAGGCCGACTATCGGGTGATGCAACTGTCGGTGGCCCTGTATCTTGGCGCGGTTGCCCTGTTGCAGATTGTTGTTGGCCCGATGTCCGACAGGTTCGGGCGTCGCCCGGTATTGCTGGTTGGGATTGGGGTGTTTTTACTGGCGACCATCGGCTGTCTGTTCGCACCAACGGTGGAAATATTTCTGGCATTCCGCATGGCGCAGGCATCGGTCGGGGTCGCGATGGTTTTATCGCGGGCCATCGCGCGCGATATGTTTGACCAATCACAGGCCGCATCAATGATCGGCTATATCACCATGGGCATGGCCGTTATCCCGATGATCAGCCCGGCCATTGGTGGCGCACTTGATGCGCGCTTTGGCTGGCAGGCGAATTTTTGGGTTTTTCTCGGCTTTGGAACGGCCGTTTTCTGGCTGGTTTGGGCGGACGTGGGTGAAACCAACAAAATCCAATCCACCAGCTTTCGCCAGCAGTTTTCCGAATACCCCGAACTATTTCTGTCGCCCCGGTTCTGGGGCTACAGCCTGTCTGCGGCCTTTTCTTCGGGGGCCTTTTTTGCCTATCTGGGCGGCGCGCCATTTGTCGGTAGTCAGGTTTATGGGCTGGAGCCGTCCCGCCTGGGCCTGTTTTTTGGCGCACCGGCCCTGGGCTATATAGTCGGGAATTTCCTGTCGGGGCGATATTCGGTCATTGTCGGCGTGAACCGGATGGTCCTGTGGGGGACGATCTTACTAAGCTTTGGCATTTCCCTGTCACTGATAATTTCACTGGCCGGGTATGGCACGGTTTATACATTTTTCGGCTTTATGATTTTTATTGGTCTGGGCAACGGAATGGCACTGCCAAATGCAACCGCGGGCATGTTGTCGGTGCGCCCCCATCTAGCAGGCACCGCCAGCGGGCTTGGCAGCGCGATCATGATGGGCGGGGGCGCCGCGCTATCCGCACTGGCCGGGGCATTCCTAAAGGCCGAAAGTGGGCCCTTTCCGCTGCTCTGGATCATGGTCATCGTGTCGTTTCTGTCGATGATCTCTATCCTGCTGGTGATCCGTCGGCAAAAATCACAGGGTCTTGCCTGACCGGGTTTGCAAAGGCTAACTAGGCCAATAGCAAATTTGCAAAGGTTTTTAGATGGCCACCCAAAAACTATACGCCGGGGCAAAGCTGCGCGAAATGCGCAAGCGCCTGAACCTGACCCAAAAAGCGTTCGCAGAAAAGCTGGGCGTGTCCCTGCCCTATGCCAACCAGATGGAAAATAATAACCGCCCCGTAAGCACCGGGGTTATTTTAGGGTTGGCGCAGGAATTTGGGTTTGACGTGACCGAACTGTCGGCGGGCGACACCGAACGCACCGTGGCAGATATGCGCGAGGCATTGGCCGACCCGGTGTTTTCAGACGGCGCGCCGCCACTGGCCGATCTACGCCTGACGGCGTCCAACGCCCCGGCGCTGGCGCGGTGCTTTCTGGAACTGCACAATGCCTATCGCCAGACACAGGAAAGGCTGGCATCCCTGGACGAAGCGCTGGGGCGCGAAGATAGCACAATTCGCCCATCCCCCTGGGAAGAGGTCCGCGATTTCTTTCATTATTGCGACAATTACATTGATGCGGTCGATCACGCCGCCGAACATTTCGCCGCGCCGGATGGTCAACACCTTGACCCGCAAACGGCCGCCGCCAGCGCGTTGGAAAAGCTGGGGGTTGAAGGGGTGTTTGATGACATACCGGGCTTGCGAAATTATGACCCGGACGATCACCGCCTTACAATTTCAAACAGTGCGGCGGCGGCAACCAAACGTTTTCAGATGCTACATCAGGTGGCCCTGCTAACCCAAAATGACCTGTTGGAAGCCACCCTTGATCTGGCCCGTTTTCAAACCCCCGATGCCCGCGCGATCGCCAAAATCGGACTGGCCAATTATTTCGCCGGGGCGGCCCTGTTGCCCTATGGGCCATTCCAGAAGGCGGCGGAGGAAACCCGCCATGATCTGGAACGTCTGGCCGATATGTTCGGCGCGTCAATCGAACAGGTCGCGCACCGCCTGTCCACCCTGCAACGCCCCGGTGCCAAGGGGGTGCCGTTCTTTTTTGTGCGCGTCGATCAGGCCGGCACCATTACAAAACGCCATTCGGCAACGCGGTTGCAATTTGCCCGTTTCGGCGGTGCCTGCCCGCTGTGGAATGTGCATCAGGCATTTGAAACGCCGGGGCGGTTTTTGCGTCAGTTGGCCGAAACGCCGGATCAGGTGCGCTATTTCTGTCTGGCGAAAGACGTGTCAAAACCGGGCGGGTCGTATCAGGCACCGGTACGCCGGTACGCCATTGGGTTGGGCTGTGAATTGCGTCACGCGCAAAAACTGGTTTACGCGGACGACATGGACACCACCAAATCACAGGCCTTTGAACCGATCGGGATTTCGTGCCGGATTTGTGAGCGCAGGGATTGCCACCAACGATCCGTCCCCCCCCTGGAAGGGCGCCTGAGTGTGGACCACCACAAACGGGGGGTTTTACCCTATCAGATTGATTAATCTTCAGCCGATAACATGCGCCAAATTTCGTCCTTTAACAGCATACGTTTTTTGCGCATTTCGGCTTCGTTGAAATCATCCGTGGGCACCACATTGGTTTCGGCCATATGCACATCATGGTTGATTTCGTTGTATTCATCGATAATTCGTGAAAAGTGGGCGTTTGCCTGTTTCAGCTCGCTGATGCGGTCGGCATCCTGTGGAAGTTCTGCGGCCAGATCGTTTGGGGTATGACTCATCCGTTCCTCCTTATATATGTTATGTATGTAGGGTGGACCAAGGGGCGGCGATGCGCCTTGATCCGGGTCAAAGCTGGCTGCAATTTCAGATTTTTTGAACTGGCCCAGATGTGATTTATCTGGACATGGGGGCACCGCTGGTTTTAATTTGACCCGTCAATCAGGAAAAATTCAGGGAACTGCCAAATGAAACTTAAAACAACACTTTCGGCCATGGCAATTATTGCCGCAGGGCCGGTTTTTGCCGCCGGGTGTGATACTGTCACCTTTTCGGATGTGGGCTGGACCGACATCACCGCCACCACAGCCACAACCAGCATCGTACTGGAAGCCCTAGGATATAAGACAGACGTTAAGGTTCTGTCGGTGCCAGTGACATATATTTCAATGGAACAGGGCGATGTTGATGTCTTTCTTGGCAACTGGATGCCCACAATGGAAGGCGACATTGCCAAATACCGCGAAGCAGGCACCGTTGACACCGTGCGCGCCAACCTGAACGGCACCGCCTATACGCTGGCGACCAATGCCGCCGGGGCGGCCCTTGGGATCGCGACATTCGCAGATATTGCGCCAAACGCTGCGGCACTGGACGGTAAGATTTTCGGGATTGAGGCCGGCAATGACGGCAATCGGATCGTGATGGATCTGATCAGCGCCGATACCTTTGGTCTGGGTGCTGTTGAAATGGTCGAAAGTTCCGAA
>DAOURA010000179.1 GCA_030625325.1 Marinosulfonomonas sp. | reverse complement strand
CCGCTGAAATACCTTGTGCGCCGGGCCATGGGGCAACCGATTGAGATACCCAAAGAATTTCGTAGGGACGGAAAATGAGCATTTCTTTGATCCTGGGCCTGTTGTGGCTGGTGCTGGCCAATGTGACGGGCATGTTTCCGTCGCGCAAAAAACACTGGCCAGCGGCCTATGTTCTGATCGCGATTGGGGTGCCGTTACTGGGGTATGTAATCTATGAAAACGGCCCCATAATTGGATTGCTGGTCATGATGGGGGGCGCGTCAATTTTGCGCTGGCCGCTAGTATATGGCTGGCGGCGGGTTCGGCGTATGCTGGGTCGGCAAGTTGACTAAACCGATTCACATTCACCGATGGATGCCCTAAACAGCCAGCATGACACATGATCTTCCCCCCGTTCGCGGCACCCTGACCCCAAACCGCCCATTGTCTGATCTGACGTGGCTGCGGGTTGGTGGGCCTGCGGATTGGCTGTTTCAGCCTGCGGATGTGGATGATCTGGCGGCGTTTCTGGGGGCGCTGGACCCTGAAATTGCGGTGTTTCCGATGGGGGTTGGATCAAACCTGATTGTGCGCGATGGCGGGATCAGGGCGGTGGTGGTCCGCATGGGGCGTGGTTTTAACCATATCGAAATTGATGGTGAACGGGTGACGGCCGGGGTTGCGGCGCTGGATGCCCATGTGGCGCGCAAGGCCGCCGCCGCCGGGGTTGATTTGACGTTTTTGCGCACCATTCCGGGGGCCATTGGCGGCGCTGTTCGCATGAATGCGGGGTGTTACGGCACCTATGTGGCCGACCATCTGGAAAGTGTGCGCGCGGTGACGCGCAGCGGTCAGCAGGTGGAATTGGCCGCGTCTGAACTAAACCTTGCCTATCGCCAAAGTGATTTGCCGGATGGCTGGGTGCTGACGCAGGCGACGTTTCGCGCGCCATTGGGCGCACCTGATGCCCTGATGGCGCGCATGGATGAACAGATCGCCAAACGTGACGCAACCCAGCCCACCAAAGAACGCACCGCCGGGTCTACATTTCGCAACCCAGCCGGGTTTTCCAGCACCGGGCGGGCCGATGACAGCCATGATCTGAAGGCGTGGAAAGTGATTGACGATGCAGGTCTTAGGGGCGCCACAAAGGGTGGTGCACAGATGTCAGAGATGCATCCCAATTTTTTGGTGAACACCGGCGGGGCCAGTGCCGCCGATCTGGAAGGGCTGGGGGAAGAAGTTCGAAATAAGGTATTCCAAAACAGCGGTATTTCGTTAGAATGGGAAATCATGAGGGTCGGCGAACCGGCCCCTGAATAGGCAAGAAAACAGAGGGCCAGATAAACAGGCCCCGATTATCAAGAGGCACCAAGTTGGGTCAGTCGAGCAGACAACCCGGTAAAGTGGCGGTATTAATGGGTGGCCCTTCGGCTGAGCGCGAAGTGTCATTGTCATCCGGGCGCGAATGCGCAACCGCCCTGCGGGACGCAGGATATGATGTGGTAGAGCTGGACGCCGGTCCTGACCTTTATGCACGTCTGGTCGAAATTTCACCCGATGTTGTGTTCAACGCCCTGCATGGCCGCTGGGGGGAAGATGGCTGTGTTCAGGGCATGTTGGAATGGCTGCGCATCCCTTATACCCATTCGGGGGTTCTGGCGTCGGCCCTTGCGATGGATAAACAGCGCACCAAAGACACATACCGCGCGGCAGGCCTGCCGTTCGCCAACAGCGTGATCGCCAGTCGTCAGGACGTGCAGGCCGCCCATGTGATGGCCCCGCCCTATGTGGTGAAACCCAATAACGAAGGCTCCTCCGTCGGAATATATATCGTGGACGAAACCGCCGACGGGCCGCCCAGGCTGTCCGATGATATGCCCGATCAGGTGATGGTTGAGGCCTACGCGCCGGGGCGCGAGCTAACCGTTACGGTGATGGGGGCGCACGCATTAACCGTGACCGATATCGTGACCGATGGCTGGTATGATTACAGTGCCAAATATGAAGAAGGCGGATCACGCCATATCCTGCCCGCCGATCTGCCGGGTGAGATTTTCAGCGCCTGCATGGAATACGCCGAGCGCGCCCATGTGGCACTGGGGTGTAGCGGGCTAAGCCGCACTGATTTTCGCTGGGACGAGGCGCGCGGCCTTGACGGGCTGATCCTGTTGGAAACCAACACCCAGCCCGGCATGACCCCAACCAGCCTGTCGCCCGAACAGGCGCTATATTGTGAATTCAGCTTTGCCCAGCTTTGCCAGTGGATGGTGGAGGACGCATCATGCGACCGTTAAACACCACCCCCCACCGTGATCCGGCCCCATCGCGGGTGTCTTACCGGTTTCAGCGCCTTTGGCTGACGCCGCTGTTTCGCCGGGCGGTCTGTGTTGGGTTGCCTGTATTGGCCCTAAGTTATGGCGCGGGCTGGTACGCCACCCGCCCCCACAACATTGAGGCAATGCAGGATAAGGTCGCCGAATTGCGCCGCTTTGTAGAAGAGCGCCCTGAATTTCAGGTCAAGCTGATGGCGATTGACGGGGCATCTGACACCATTGCCGACGATATCCGTGAAATCGTTCCGGTGGATTTCCCGGTCAGTTCATTTGATCTGGACCTTGAGGGAATGAAAAACCGCATCGCCGAACTGGACGCGGTGGCGCAGGTCGATGTGCGGGTGCGCGCCGGTGGCATTTTGCAGATACAGATAGAAGAACGCATGCCCGTCGCCGTTTGGCGCATGGGGCGTGATATTGAATTGCTGGACGCCGTTGGGCGCAGGGTTGCGGTTGTTGCGTCGCGCACCGCACGCCCGCAATTGCCATTGCTGGCCGGGCAGGGCGCGGAACAACATGTGCCCGAGGCGCTGGAACTGCTGGCCGCCGCGCGTCCGGTGGCATCCCGCATTCGTGGCCTTGTGCGCATGGGCGAGCGGCGCTGGGACATCGTGCTGGACCGGGGCCAGCGCATAATGCTGCCTGAACAGGACCCAATGCAGGCGTTGTTGCATGTGATGGCACTGGAACAGACACAGGATCTTCTGGCGCGTGATATTATCGCCGTCGACATGCGAAACCCAAATCGGACGACATTGAAAATGTCACCATCAGCAGTCGAAGATCTGCAACGTATAAAAGACGACAGGTAAGGAGCGGACCAGACATGACAGACCTTTATTCCACGCAGCGCGCCATGCGAAACATGCGCAACACCGCCATGCAACGGGGTGTGATTGCGATACTGGACATTGGTACATCAAAAATTGCCTGCCTGATCCTGCGTTTTGACGGGTCGGACCATTTTCGCGGCTCTGACGGGGTTGGGTCAATGGCGGGGCAGTCGTCTTTTCGGGTCATCGGGGCTGCAACCACCCGTTCGCGCGGCGTACGCTTTGGTGAAATTGAGGCGATGCAGGAAACCGAACGCGCCATTCGCACCGCCGTTCAGGCCGCCCAGAAAATGGCCAACACCCGCGTTGATCATGTGATCGCCTGTTTTTCCGGGGCTGAGCCGCGTTCATACGGGTTGGCCGGGCAGGTTGATCTGGAAGATGCAGTGGTCAGTGACGCCGACGTGGGCCGGGTTCTGGCCAGTTGCGATGTGCCTGATTATGGTGATGGGCGCGATGCGTTGCACGCGCAGCCGGTGAACTTTTCATTGGATCACCGCACTGGGCTGGGCGATCCGCGCGGCCAGAATGGCAATAAGCTGGCGGTTGATTTGCACCTGTTGACGGTTAACTCGGGTGTTGTTGAAAACCTGCTTTATTGTATCAAACGGTGTGATCTGGAACTGGCCGGGCTGGCATCTTCGGCCTATGTCTCGGGGATTGCAGCACTGGTGGAAGACGAACAGGAACTGGGCGCGGCCTGTATTGATATGGGCGGCGGCACCACGGGCCTGTCAATTTTCATCAAGAAACACATGATTTACGCCGATTGTGCCCGTATGGGCGGGGATCACATCACATCTGATATTTCCAAGGGTCTGCAAGTGCCCCTGTCAGTGGCCGAGCGGATCAAGACATTTTATGGCGGCGTTGTCGCCACCGGTATGGATGACCGGGAAATGATTGAAATTGGCGGCGACACTGGCGACTGGGAACATGACAGGCGCACCGTTAGCCGGGCAGAACTGATCGGCATCATGCGCCCGCGCGTCGAAGAAATTTTGGAAGAGGCCCGCGCCCGGCTGGATGCCGCCGGGTTTGAACATTTGCCAAGTCAGCAGATCGTGCTGACCGGCGGCGGCAGCCAAATACCGGGGCTGGACAATCTGGCCCCTAAAATTCTGGGCCAGCGGGTGCGCATTGGCCGCCCCTTGCGGGTGCAGGGCCTGCCACAGGCGGCGACCGGTTCGGCGTTTGCCTCGGCTGTGGGGCTGTGCCTGTTTGCGGCGCATCCACAGGATGAATGGTGGGATTTTGAAGTCCCTTCCGAAAGATATCCGGCACGATCCCTGAAGCGGGCTGTGAAATGGTTTAAAGAGAACTGGTAACCACAAGATGTCGGG
>DAOURA010000203.1 GCA_030625325.1 Marinosulfonomonas sp. | reverse complement strand
TCAACGGCCGTATAGGCGGCGGCATTGATCACCGCATCCGGGCGCAACTGGCGGATGATGTCACCACAGGCCGCTGGATCTGACAGATCTGCCTGATCCCGGCCCAATGCTATTACGTCCCGTTTTGCACGCAATTCCCGTGCCACCTGCCCGGTTTGGCCAAAGACCAGAATGCTCATGCCGGCGCCCCGTCCCAGACAAACGGGCTTTTCAGTTCACTCAGCAATGGCGCGCCTGCGTCTTTGTCCGACAAAACCGCCTGCCCCGGTTCAACCCCCCAGTTCACACCAATGGCCGGGTCATTAAACCGAACCGCCCCATCACAGTCGGGGGCATAGTAATCGGAACACTTATAGATGATTTCACTGTCAGGCTCGCGGGTGACAAAGCCGTGCAAAAACCCAACCGGCACCAGCAATTGGCGTCCATTTTCCTGTGACAGCTCAACCCCGAACCATTTCGCAAACGTGGGGGAGCCAACACGAATGTCCACCGCCACATCAAAAATCCGACCCGCCCCACAGCGCACAAGTTTCGCCTGCCCGTGGGGTGGCGCCTGAAAATGCAGCCCGCGAACGGTGCCAACCTGTGCAGAGACCGAATGGTTGTCTTGTACAAATTCAACATTAATTCCATTTTCCGCCATGCGGGCACGGGAATAACTTTCACAAAAGAAACCTCGGGCATCACCAAAGCGTTCCGGTGTGATGATCTTTAATCCGGCAAGACCTGTTTCAACTATTTCCACAAAAAACCTCAATCAATATGAACCGCCTGCGTCTTAGCAAGGGATAAGGGGCCTGTCACTATCCCGCCCGACTGAACCACATCTTCCATGTTAACGCTATCTGCAGATAACTTTATATCTGGACCTAATTGCAAACCAAATCTGGCCCTAACTGAAACAGCAAAATTCGTGCTGTCTGGTTTTCGTAATTCATTAACCTTGCCATCCACTCACGTCGGTCAAACCAAAGGGTCGATCATGAATATCAACCTTAGAACCAACTATACCGCCACCACAAATGATCTGTCCGCCGTCATACAGGCCGACCGAAAACACCTGTGGCACCATCTGGTTCAACACAAACCCTTTGAAACCATTGACCCAAAAATCATGGTCGAAGGCAAAGGCATGCGGGTCTGGGACGCCACCGGTAAGGAACATCTTGATGGGGTGTCGGGTGGCGTGTGGACAGTAAATGTCGGCTATGGCCGCGAAAGCATCGCCAACGCCGTGCGCGATCAATTGGTTAAGCTGAACTATTTCTCAGGGTCCGCCGGTTCTATCCCCGGGGCACAGTTTGCCCAACGCCTGATCGAAAAAATGCCGGGACTTTCAAGGGTTTACTATGCAAATTCTGGTTCAGAAGCCAATGAAAAAGTCTTTAAAATGGTGCGACAGATTTCCCATCGCCACCACGGTGGCAAGAAATCCAAAATCCTGTTTCGCGAACGCGACTACCACGGCACCACAATCACAACCCTATCCGCCGGCGGCCAACCTGAACGGGGCGCACAATACGGCCCCTACACACCGGGGTTCGTTCAGGTGCCCCACTGTCTGGAATACCGCAGCCAATACCCGGATGTGGACGATTACGCACTGGCCGCAGCCAACGCAATCGAAGACGTCATCCTGCGCGAAGGCCCCGATACCATCGGCGCGATCTGCCTTGAACCGATCACCGCAGGGGGCGGCGTTATCCCACCACCACAGGGCTATTGGGACCGGGTGCAGGACATTTGCCGCAAATACGATATCCTGATTCATATTGACGAAGTGGTCTGCGGCGTTGGCCGAACCGGCACTTGGTTTGGCTATCAACACTATGGAATTAAACCTGATTTTGTGACCATGGCCAAGGGCGTGGCTTCTGGTTATGCGGCAATTGCCTGCACCGTCACAACCGAGGCAGTGTTCGAAATGTTCAAGGACAATCCCGACGACCCAATGGGGTATTTCCGCGATATTTCCACATTTGGCGGCTGCACTGCCGGACCGGCCGCAGCCCTTGAAAATATGGCAATCATTGAAAACGAAAACCTACTGGCCAATACCAGCGCCATGGGCGCACGCCTTATGGATAACCTGCGCGCGTTACAGGACAAACACCGTGTTATTGGTGATGTGCGCGGCAAGGGCCTGTTTTGCGGCGCCGAGCTGGTGTCTGATCGCACCACTAAGGAACCGGTGAACGAAAAACTGGCCCAGGCCGTGGTTGCAAATTGCATGGCCCAGGGGGTGATAATTGGCGTGACCAACCGCTCCCTGCCCGGCTTCAACAATACCCTCTGCCTAAGCCCGGCGCTGATCGCCACAGCCGATGACATCGACCAGATAACTGACGCAATCGACCACGCCCTGATCCAGACATTCAACTGAGCACCTTCGGTGCATTGTTTTAAGCCCTTCGGGCGATTTGCGCTCCGCGCGGGGAGTATTTCGCCAAAGAAAAGCCGGGTTCTTTTTCGCTCAAATATCCCCGCCGGAGGCACCGCGACACGCGCAGCGTGGCGCAATTGCTATTAAGGGCCATCCGTGCCAAAATAAGTCCAGTTACCAAAGAAGGTAGGGCCAAAATGGTAATTTCTGTCGAAACCTTCTTTTTGGATCCGGCCTATGACGGCACCCTGCAACAACAGCTTCAGCAATTGGTGTCAGAGGCCATTCTTGCAGCCCGCTTTTTACCCGACGAACGCCTGCCTTCCAGCCGAAAACTCGCCGCCCATTTAGGGATCAGCCGGATCACGGTCACGCTGGCCTATACCGAACTGGTGGCCAATGATTACCTGACATCCCGGGGGCGCTCGGGTTATTTCGTGTCGCAAACAGCGCCGCGTCCAACGCAGTTTGATCTGGGCAACAACCAGCGCAGAGATGACGTTGATTGGCAGCGCACTATTGGCCAGCAATATAGTGACTTTTCCGGCCCGGTGCGCCCGGCCAATTGGCGCGATTATCGCTATCCGTTTATTTATGGGCAGGCCGACGCCCGGCTATTTGACCATCAGAACTGGCGACTTTGTGCCTTGCAAGCCCTTGGTAAAAAAGACTTTTCAGCCCTTACGACCGATTATTACGACCGCGACGATCCCAAGCTGATCGAATATATCGTGCGCCATATTCTGCCCCGTCGCGGGATTTCTGCGCGCCCGGAAGAGGTGCTGTTGACCCTTGGCGCACAGAACGCCCTGTGGATCACCGCACAGATTTTGCTGACCCAGCGGCGCACGGCGGCAATGGAAAACCCCTGCTATCCGGGGCTGCGCAACATACTGGGGCAAACCCGCTGTAATACCCTGTCCATCGACGTTGATGAAAAGGGCCTGCCAGCAGGCAAACTGACCCGCGATGTGGATGTGGTGTTTACCACCCCCAGCCACCAATCCCCCACCAATGCCACCATGCCGCTGGCCCGGCGCAACACCCTGTTAAAACGGGCGTCCCGTGATGATTTCATCGTTGTTGAAGACGATTACGAATTTGAAATGGCGTTCTTGCG
>DAOURA010000078.1 GCA_030625325.1 Marinosulfonomonas sp. | reverse complement strand
CAGGTTTTGCGCAACGCCACCTGCGCCGGGCTGGTCTGTCTGGGTAAAACCCATATGTCCGAACTGGCGTTTTCCGGTCTTGGCTATAACCCGATCACCCAGACCCCGCCGTCGGTCAATGACCCTGACAGTGTCGCGGGGGGCTCGTCTTCCGGGGCGGCGGCGTCGGTTGCCTTTGGGCTGGCGGCATCATCTGTTGGCTCAGACACCGGTGGATCAGTTCGCATTCCGGCCGCATGGAATGACCTTGTTGGCCTGAAAACCACGTCCGGGCGGTTGTCATTGCAAGGGGTGGTACCGCTGTGCGCAAAATTTGACACCGTTGGTCCCCTGTCACGCACGGTTGAAGACGCGGCCCTGATGTTGGCGGCCCTTGACGGCAGCAGGCCGGTTGATCTGGCGGGGGCGTCCCTGCAAGGGGTGCGCCTGATGGTGCTGGAAACGGTGGTGCTGGACGATGTGCGCCCCGAACCGATGGCCGGGTTTGAACATGCCGTTACCCGCCTGCAGGCAGGTGGTGCAACCATTGAACGGCGAAAATTGGGCTGTGTGGCTAAGGCGCTGTCGCTGGCCGGCGTGCTGTTCACGGCTGAGGCCTATGCAACCTGGCAGGATGAACTGGAAGCAACACCAGAAAAAATGTACCCGGCTATTCTGGAACGTTTTCAAACAGGGCGAAACTATAGCGCCGTTGAATATGTGCGCGCCTGGCAGGAACTGAACCGCCTGCGCGTGATCTGGGAACAGGAAACCGCAGGCTTTGACGCGGTGATCATGCCCACATCCCCGGTTTTGCCGCCAAATCTGCAACGGCTTGCCTCGGATGATGCCTATTATGTCACTGAAAACCTGCTGGCCCTGCGCAACACCCGCATTGGCAACCTGTTCGGATCGGCCGCGTTGACCCTGCCCACAGGCACCCCATCGGCCGGAATTATGTTCGTCGCCAGCCCTAATTCAGAAGAACGCCTGCTGCGTCTGGGGGCGGCGGCTGAGGCCGCACTGACCTAAAAGCAACATAAAGACCCCATAAGACGCGAAATTCGCAGCGTTTTTCTGGACCAAATCAATATCTGACGGTATCGTGTGCCTATACGGGGCGAAATGACCCCGATAACTGAGGCATAGATGGTTTTTCCAGAGCGGTTTTCGAACCTGCCAGAATACGTGTTTCCGCGGTTGCGGGGCCTGCTTGACGCACATGCGCCGGGCGGCGACGTTATTCATATGTCAATCGGTGAACCCCGCCATCCGTTTCCCGACTGGGTCACAGACATCATTTCCGCAAATGCCGACGGCTTTGCCAAATACCCGCCAAATGACGGCACACCCGAATTGCGCGGCGAAATTTCCGGCTGGATCAAGCGCCGTTTCAACGTGTCACTGGACGCGGACACCCGGATCATGGCCCTGAACGGCACCCGAGAGGGGTTGTTTAATGCCTGCCTTGCCCTGTGCCCGGAACGCACCCGCGATGGTGGGCAACCTGTGGTGCTGGTGCCAAACCCATTTTATCAGGTCTATGCGGTGGCCGCCGCCGCCGTGGGGGCGCAGCCCGTTTTCGTGTCCGCAACGGCCGAAACCGGCTTTTTGCCGGATTATGCGTCCCTTGACCCGGCCCTGTTGGACCGGGTGGAAATTGCTTATATCTGTTCGCCGTCCAATCCGCAGGGTGCGGTGGCCAGCCGGGATTACCTGCGCGACCTGTTGGCACTGGCAGAAAAGCACGATTTCCGAATTTTTGCCGACGAATGTTACAGCGAAATATACCGCGACACGCCGCCCCCCGGCGCGCTTGATGTCGCAAACGAAATTGGCGCAGACCCGGAACGGGTGTTTGTGTTCCATTCCCTTTCAAAACGTTCCAACCTGCCGGGGTTAAGGTCGGGCTTTGTGGCTGGTGGGCCAAAGGGGATTAAGGCGATCAAGCAACTGCGCGCCTTTGCCGGTGCGCCATTGCCATTGCCCCTGCAACGGGTCGCCGAAAAGGTCTGGGCCGATGAAGCCCACGTTATCGCCAGCCGCGCCCAATACGTTGAAAAGTTCGAAATTGCGGATGCGGTGTTTGGGTCCGTTCCGGGCTATGTGCCGCCACAGGCCGGATTTTTCCTGTGGTTGCCGGTGGATGACGGTGAAGCGGCTGCACTAAAGCTGTGGCGCGAAACCGGGGTGCGGGCCTTGCCCGGCGCCTATCTAAGTCGTGATGTTAACGGTGAAAACCCCGGCAAAAACTATATTCGGGTCGCCCTTGTGGCCCCAAAAAAAGAAATGCAACGCGGGCTTATTCAGCTTCGTGATTGCCTATATCGGTAAGGATCAAAAAAATGGCAGCTTATCAGGCAAGACAACGCGACCCACTTTTTGACAGTGAAACCCAGGCCATTCTGGAACGCCGCGGCAAGGAATTGTTTGGTCTTGGCCTGCTGGTGCTGGCCATCCTATGCGCCATGATCCTTGGGTCTTATTCCCCGCAGGATCCCAGCTGGTTGTCGGCCACGGACGAACCGGCGCATAATTTGCTGGGCCGTATTGGGGCCGCGATTGCATCGCCGGTGATTGTCATTGCCGGATTGGGTGCGTGGGGGGCAGCTGTTGTTCTGGCGGTGTGGGGTGTGCGTTTCGTGGCCCATATCGGTGAAGAACTGGCCATTTCACGGGTGATTTTTGCCCCAATCGCAATTGCGCTGGCGTCTGTTTATGCGTCCACCCATGTGCCGGGTACGGACTGGACCCATTCCTTTGGGCTGGGTGGGTTGTTTGGTGATACGGTGCTTGGCGCGGTGCTGGGGGTGATCCCGGTCAAGGCAACCCTTGGCCTTAAAATCCTGTCATTTTTCATGGCGATCGGTACGCTGGCAATGGCGAGCTATGCCCTTGGCTTTACCCGACCTGAACTGAACCGCATTGTGCGGTTTTTGCTGACCGGGATCGTGATGATCTATGCAGGCCTGATGCGCCTGTTGGGTATGACGGCCGTTGGTGCCATTGGTGGCGCACGAACCCTGCATACCCGCAACGCCGAACGACGGGAACAAAAACGCGCAACCCTTGATGCCGCCCAACAGGCCGAACCGGCGGCGCAACCGCTGTTTTCACAGCCAATGGTGCAGCGCGCGCAAACGGAGAGCATGCAATCCCCAGCCACCCTGCGGGCCGAACCGACGGTGACGACCCCGCTGGTTGCAGAACCAAAGCCGGGCATTCTGGCGCGTATTCCGTCCATTTTGAAACGTGACGCCGCCCCGGAAATTGATCTGCAGGCTGGCCCCGGTGATGAATTTGGTGATGATGCGATCAAGGCAAAAATTGCACAGGTCATCAAAAACCGTGTGACCCAGAAAACCCTGATTAATTCCGATGCTGTGCGCACCGAACCCCCGGTTCGTGCCCGCCACCCCCGTGGCCCACAGCCGATGATTTTGCAGCCGGAACAAAAAATTTCAGCCACCACAGGCCCCGATCTTTCAATTGATGATCAGTTGATTGAACCGGATATGGGCAGTGCAACCTATTCCCCCGCACAGGCCGGGGTGCCCGAACATAAAAAGGTCGTCCAACACGACACGCGCAAGACTGTACGGCCATCCCGCAAGGCCCGCGCCGAGGCCCAGCCAGCCCTGCAATTTGAAGACCGCTGCGCCGGTTTTGAAGTTCCGCCCCTAAGTTTGCTGGAAAATCACATTGGTATCAAACATCAGCACCTGTCCGATGATGCGCTGGAAGAAAATGCGCGCATGCTTGAATCGGTGCTGGATGACTATGGCGTTAAGGGCGAAATTGTTTCCGTTCGCCCCGGTCCGGTTGTCACCATGTACGAACTGGAACCGGCACCGGGCCTAAAGGCCAGCCGAGTTATTGGTTTGTCCGATGATATTGCCCGTTCCATGTCGGCCCTTTCGGCGCGTGTTTCTACTGTGCCGGGGCGTTCTGTTATTGGGATAGAACTGCCCAATGAACGGCGCGAAAAGGTGATGCTGCGCGAAATCCTGTCGGCGCGTGATTTTGGTGATAGTACCATGAAATTACCGCTGGCACTGGGCAAAGACATCGGCGGCGGCCCGGTTGTGGTGGACATCGCCAAAATGCCCCACCTGCTGATTGCCGGGACAACCGGTTCGGGTAAATCGGTGGCGATCAACACCATGATCCTTAGCCTGCTGTATAAAATGACCCCCGATGATTGCCGCCTGATCATGATTGACCCAAAGATGCTGGAACTAAGCGTCTATGACGGCATTCCCCACCTGTTGTCGCCGGTTGTGACCGACCCGAAAAAGGCTGTTGTTGCCCTGAAATGGGTGGTTGGCGAAATGGAAGAACGGTACCGCCGCATGTCCAAAATGGGTGTGCGCAATATTGAAGGTTTCAACGGCCGGGTTAAGGACGCGCTGGATAAAGGTGAAATGTTCAGTCGTACCGTTCAAACCGGATTTGACGATGAAACCGGTGATCCGGTGTTTGAAACTGATGAATTTAAACCCGAAAAGATCCCCTATATCGTTGTTGTCGTTGATGAAATGGCCGACCTGATGATGGTTGCCGGCAAAGAAATAGAAGCCTGCATTCAACGCCTTGCGCAAATGGCGCGGGCCTCTGGCATCCACCTGATCATGGCGACACAGCGCCCGTCGGTTGACGTGATTACCGGCACGATCAAGGCCAACTTTCCAACCCGTATTTCGTTTCAGGTGACATCAAAAATTGACAGCCGCACCATTCTGGGTGAACAGGGCGCGGAACAATTGCTGGGCATGGGTGACATGCTGTATATGGCAGGGGGCGCAAAAATTACCCGCGTTCACGGCCCGTTTGTCAGCGATGAAGAGGTTGAAGAAATCGTCAACCACCTGAAATCCTTTGGCCTGCCGGATTATATCGGCGGTGTTGTTGATGGCCCGGATGAAGAATCCGGTGGTGATATTGACATGATCCTTGGCCTTGGTGGCAACACCGATGGACAGGATGCCCTATATGATCAGGCGGTGGCCATCGTTGCGCAGGACCGCAAATGTTCAACATCCTACATTCAGCGTAAACTGGCGATTGGGTATAACAAAGCCGCCCGTCTGGTTGAACAAATGGAAGATCAGGGCCTTGTCAGCCCGGCCAACCATGTGGGCAAACGGGAAATCATGATCCCCGAACAAAACTGATCGGCGGGTATCGTCTTTGTGATCAATATCAACGTGCAGGTACAATGCCCGGCGGATAGACTGGTGATATGATGAACCTGAAAACAATGATAACCGCGTTGGTCCTTTTGCTGCTTGGCACCCCGGTGATGGCTGAAAAACTGTCCCTGCCGGTGATTTCGACCTATTTCAACGGGATGAAAACCGCCGCCGCGCCGTTTACCCAGATAAATGATGACGGCACCATTTCCACCGGTGACATCATGATCCGGCGCCCCGGCCGCATTCGGTTCAAATATAATCCACCCGAAAGCAGCTTTGTCATGGCCGGGCAGGGGCAGGTCGCGGTGTTTGACGCAAAATCAAACCAGCCGCCAGAACAGTTCCCACTGACCAAGACGCCGCTTTACCTGATCCTTGCGAAAAATGTGAATTTTGCGCAGGACAAAATGGTGGTGGCCCACACGTCTGACGGCACCATAACAACCATCACCGCCCAGGACCCACAGCACCCGGAATATGGCAATATTCAACTGGTGTTTACCGGTAATCCCGTGGCCCTGCGCCAATGGATTGTCACGGATGGATCGGGGCAACAAACCACGGTTATTCTGGGCGAACTGACCCTTGGGCAATCAATGCCCACCAGATTATTCAACATTGAACAGGAAATGAAGGCGCGTGGCTTCTGATCAGATCTTTTTACAGGCTGACAGTTGTTCGCCATAAAGGTTGGCGCGTTCGCCCACCTGCCCGGCAACTTTAAGCAACCAGCCCTTTTTGCGATAGGTGCGTTTGGCATAACCGCCGCGCCCTTCATGATAGGCCAGATATTGGTTCTTGGCGTCCGACTTTGAAATCCCCAACGTTTCGTTGGATTCGGCCATATACCAACCTATAAAATCGGTGGCATCACGAATCCGGTCGCGCCGCGCGCGAAGGTTCCCGGTGTCTTTGCGGTATTCATCCCATGTTGCGTCCAGCGCCTGACTATACCCATAGGCCGAACTTTGCCGCCCCATCGGAATAATCCCCAAAGCATACCGATAAGGCGTGCGCGCATTACCGATGAATTTGCTTTCCTGATAGATCGTCGCCATCTGAACGTTTACCGGAATGCCCCACTTGCGCTGGCTCCGCTTCATCGCCTTCAGATAGGCGGGTCGTTGACTAACGATACTGCAAGCGCTGTTCAAATTGCTGGGCGCGGAAAAATTCCCGCTGCCGCAGGCTGCCACAAAAACCAACAATGTTGTCGCGCGAAGAATTCTGCCCATCTGCCCCTCGCTTTTTTTCGATATTACCCGATGCGGCGGCGCGGGTGAATGGCTAATGGCCCACGATCAGTCACAATCGCCGGTATGAGCGGAAATTGACCACATCCAAACATCAAAACCGGCAATTATTCCCAATAATTTGCCCTGTGGGTAACTGACTGCCATTACCATCTTGAAGCTGGGTTACTGGGAATTGTAATCACTTTGATCACAGTCTGTTTCCACGAAATAAGGCAAAAATCGTGGACAGGTGACGGTGCAAGAGGATACTAATACCTGTAGGGGCTGTATTATTATGTTAAAAACTCGTGCTAAGTATCATATTGGGCAAATTGTCCGCCACCGAAAACATCCTTTTCGTGGCGTCGTCTTTGATGTGGATGCCATGTTCGCCAATACGGACGAATGGTATGCCGCAATTCCAGAAGAAAGCCGCCCACCAAAAGATCAACCGTTCTACCATTTGCTGGCTGAAAACGACAAAAGTTTTTATGTCGCCTATGTGTCTGAACAAAACCTGATAGGGGATTATTCCGGCAAGCCGGTACAACACCCCGATCTGCCGGATTTATTTGGTGACTTTGAAGACGGGCTGTACCCGCTTCAGTTTCAACTGAACTAAACCAGTACCCAATCGCCGCGCGTGTGATCAATCAGGGTCGCCTGCGCGCCGCCGCAACCGTGTTGCTGCCATCTTTCAAAACAACCAACTGTCGTGTCCACCGCCAACGTGTTGAACCGTGGCGCAGATGCCATTGGTTGCAAATACTGATCAGCGCCCCGGCAAATTAAAATTGTGCATGCTTTTTGCCTCCTAAGGTTAAACGAATCCTGGGGGGCGATGGGGAATTCCAACCAAAACGAAGGAAGTCCCCGGCGTCACGCACTGGGTGGGGGCTGTTAAACGTGACGCCGGGTGAAGCTATATGCAGCTACCTGTGTAATCTCACCCTGCAATTAGGCCCGACTATGGACCATTTGCGGCATTTTAGCGGCAGAGAAACCCGAACGGATATTTGAATATTGGATTAAATTATTGATTTAAAATGGAAATCATTGTTTCCATAGCTGTTTAGACATCTTTCAAACCAAGGGTGTTTGCTGACTATTCGTCGACAAAAAACTGGAAAAATAAATGATTTTCCCCGTCCTCCCGGCTGTACCTGATGTTTTTTGCCAGTGAATGGATCAGATTCCACCCGAATCCCCCTTCCGGCAGGTCGGCAACCGGGCGGTTAAGCGAAGGCAGGGGGTGCTTTGGTATTCTGCCCCCCGGTAACCCAAGCCCACTATCGATGAAATGGAAACAAATACTTTTGTCACGCTTGGCGGCGATGATCTCAATCACCCCACCTTCCTGGTTTTGATAGGCGTGTTCCGAAATGTTGTTGATCACTTCAGCCAGAATGATTTCTAATTTACCCAGTTCGTCAACAGATGGGTTTAGATGCCTGATCGACGCAATGATCCGATCGGTAACATTCTGAACACTGCCCGGACCATGGCCAAACCGTATTCGCAGGATATCAGGGGGTGTAAATGCAGGGTCCTTGTTTTTCACAATTGTCACCCCAACACCCATTAACCGACCTGTTGCACAGGCCCAAAAGCGCCCGCAACATTATCATGTATGGTGAAAATCGTATCCATCCGGGTCAGGCGAAATACCTTTTCTACAATCGGTGAAAGTGCTGCCAGTTCCAGAACTTGCCCCTTGCCCAGCTGTTTCATGGCCGCGACAATCGCGCCCAGTCCGCTGCTGTCGATAAAATTAACCTGCGCCAGGTTAAGAATGATCCGATCCCCCCCCAACGCGGTAAATTTTCGCATCTGATCCTTGAACTGAATCGCGCCGGATGCATCAATTCGCGGGGCGTGAACCGTAACCAGTGACACCCCATCTATCGTTTCCTGGTAAAGCTCCATCGCAAAGTCCTTTGCCGCTAATTGCCCTATCAGGCTAGACGGCAATGGTTACTAATTTGTATGCATTCCCTAAATAACCAGCGCGAAGATGACAAATGACCTATACCCCAGACTGCAAGGCCCTGTCCGCAACCATCACCAACCTGACGGGTGGTGAAACCGACAGGGTTGCCCTTATGGCCACCTTCACCTGCGAGGTGCATCATGCAGACCCCCGCGTCATTGTTGCCCAAACCGGCCAGCGCCATATCGTGGCGGATGTCAACGCATTCCCCGGCCATATCGTCTGCGCCAGCAGCACCCGGTCTGCACTTGTGCTGCCGGTGCATGACGGTGACGGCACCCTGATTGGTATCTTTGATATCGATAGTGACCAGCCCGCGGCCTTTACTGAAGCCGATGCTGATCAACTGAGCGTGATGCTGCAAGCCGTATTTGCCCCAACCAAAAGGAGTGACTGATGAAAACCGGATCATGCCTGTGTGGTGGTGTAACCTATGAACTGGGCGGGCCATTGCGCAATTCCGTCGCCTGCCACTGCACCCAATGCCGTAAAACCAGCGGCCACTACTGGTCTGCAACCCAAGTTCCCAATGACCAGTTTCATATCACCCGTGATGCTACGCTTGCATGGTATCAATCCTCAGCCACAGCCCGGCGCGGTTTTTGCAACACCTGCGGCGCCAGCCTGTTCTGGCAACTGAACGGCGAAGGCGCCACCAGCGTTGCCTCGGGCACCCTGGACGGGCCAACCGGCATCATCACGGATCGCCATATTTTTGTTGAGGATAAGGGGGATTATTATCAGGTTGAGGGGTAGGGTGAGTAAGGTGGGCAATCTGCCCACCCCCATTGGCCCCCGTCACCCACCGTGCTACCCCGCCCACATGGATACCTATTCCCCCCCAAACGACCCGCTTGTGATCCTGCATCACGACCACGAACTGCTGTTGGTGGACAAACCATCGGGCCTGCTTTCTGTGCCGGGCAAAGGCGAACACCTTGCCGATTGCCTGATCGCGCGGGTGCAGGCGGTGTTCCCAGACGCCCTGTTGGTGCACCGGTTGGACCGTGACACATCCGGGGTTATGGTGTTCGCCATGACCCGCCATGCCCAACGTCATCTGGGCCTGCAATTTGAAAAAAAGCAGATGAAAAAGGTATACGTTGCGCGGGTTTGGGGGCATGTGGTTGAAAAAACCGGGCTGGTTGACCTGCCGCTGATCGTGGACTGGCCAAACCGCCCGCTGCAAATGGTTGACCACGAAAACGGAAAATCCGCCCAAACCGAATGGCGCGTGCAGCGATACGAAGATACCGCGACCCGCATTCGCCTGTTTCCAAAAACCGGCCGCAGCCACCAGTTGCGTGTCCATATGCGTGAAATTGGCCACCCGATTTTGGGTGACCCGTTTTATGC
>DAOURA010000029.1 GCA_030625325.1 Marinosulfonomonas sp. | reverse complement strand
GGCCTGCCCCCGACCGAGGCAGAGCTGGACAATGTCGCGCGCGCCCTGGGGGCGGCGGCAAAACACGCCAAATCACGCGGCATCCTGTTTGGGATCGAGCCGGTAAACCGCTATGAAACACACCTGATCAACACGGGCTGGCAGGGCGTTCAGATGATCGAAAAGGTCGGATCGGACAACATTTTCCTGCACCTTGATACCTATCACATGAACATCGAAGAAAAGGGTGCTGCAAACGGTATTCTGGCGGCGCGTGATCATTTGAAATATATCCATATGTCCGAAAGTGACCGGGGTGTGCCCGGTGCCGGCACATGTGACTGGGACGAAATCTATGCCGCCCTTGCGGCGATCAGGTTCACCGGTGGTCTGGCGATGGAAAGCTTTATCAACCTTCCGCCACAAATCGCATCAGGCCTTTCAGTTTGGCGCCCCGTGGCCGATAGTGCCGAACAGGTCATGAACGAAGGCCTGCCGTTTTTGCGCAATAAAGCCATTCAATACGGGCTGATCAAAAAATAGGACTGACATCACTGATGGCGGAACGCACTGATCTTGACGGGCTGGCCCGACACCTGGCCGAACGGCACGGGTCCGGGGACCGCCTGATCGTGGCAATCGCCGGGCCGCCGGGCGTTGGCAAGTCAACCATCAGTGAGGCCCTGCGTGACGCCATCAACCATTCCGCCCCCGGCAGTTGTGAAATCCTGCCGATGGATGGCTATCATTTTGATGATATTTACCTGAATAAAATGGGCTGGCGTCCCCGAAAGGGTGCGCCGTTTACCTTTGATGTAAATGGTTTTCGCGCCATGTTGGCCCGTATTCAGGCCAATGAAGAACCCGAAATTTCAGTGCCGGTGTTTGATCGTGATATTGAAATTGCCCGCGCCGGGGCGCGGATGATTTCCAGCGATGTCAAAACCGTTATTGTCGAAGGCAATTATCTGTTGCTGAATAGTGCGCCCTGGGATGGGCTGCGCCACTATTTTGATACCAGCGTTATGTTGACGGCTGCCCCCGAAACCCTTGAAACCCGGCTGTTGGCGCGCTGGACTGATATGGGCCTTTCCCCGCAGGACGCCCGCCAAAAGGCATCGGGAAATGATCTGCCAAATGTGAAAACCGTGGTTGAAAATAGCATAGACGCCGATTTTGTGATCAACACTGACGGCTGATCTGCTAGTTGCTGGTAACTGGTTTGGAGCGCATCCGCGACACGGTTTCACGCTCTGCCCGTTTACAGCGCATTGGCGGCAGGCCACGATCCATCAGGTCCATGTCTTCCAGCACCATGTCACCCATTTTCTTAAAAGCCACATCCAGCGCCCCGGCCCGGTGGGCGGAACGCAGGAAACCGTTCAGGTTGCGCACCGGGTGATCTGGGGCAAGGGGTTCGCTGGGGAACACATCACTGGCCGCCAGTATATGGCCCCCCTGAACAGCCGCAATCAGGGCGTCAAAATCCACAACATCGGCGCGGCTTAGCAGAATAAACGCCGCACCGGGGCGCATGCTGGCAAATTCCTCGGCCCCCAGAAAGCCCTTATTTTCACTGGTAACGGCGGCGACCACGAAAACGAAATCACTTTCCCCCAGCACCTGTTCCAGCGTGGCAGGCTGCACCCCGTTTTCGCGCAGAACTGAGTCTGGCATCCATGGGTCAAACACCCGTGTGTTGGTGGAAAACCCGGCCAGAACCCGGTTCAATGCGCGCCCCAGATCCCCAAAGCCGATAATGCCCACATCCGCACCTGACAACAGGCGGGCGTTTTGGTTGCCGTCGCCCCCCCATAATTCACGCCCTTCGCGAAAGGCATTGTCACCATCAATGATACCGCGCGCCAGGTTCAGCGCCATCGCCAGCCCCATTTCGGCGACCGGCTGGGCAAATACCTGACCGGTTGTGACAACGTGTATGCCGCGCGCAAACAACACGTCATAGGGCATGTTGTTCATCAGATTGCTTTCCACATTCAGGATGCAGCGCAAATTGGGCATCCGCCCAAGGGTATCATGGGACAGGGGTGGCTGGCCGATGATATATTTTGCCTGCCCCAGAATTTCGTCGCCCAACCCGGCAATATTGTCAGGGTCGGCTTCAACAATTTTGTATTTGGAATGAAGCACCTGCAATGCATCGGGTGAAAATATCAGGTCCAGCGTGCGCGGGGCCGGTGCGCTGATGGCCAGTGGCAGATCAGGTGATGACATTGGAACTTCCTGTTTGTTACAGTGCCAGAATAGGGCTGATCTGATTGAAAACAAACATAATAATTTTGGTTTCCTGCCGGAATATGTTAGTTTTGGCGCAATTGCTTCAATTACAATGAAAAGGCGGCACCCGATGGAAACAGGTGAACGAAAAATCAGGCTTGGGATGGTTGGCGGCGGTGTTGACGCCTTTATCGGTGCGGTTCACAGAATTGCGGCGCGCATGGATGGCGACTATGAACTGGTGGCCGGTGCCCTGTCGTCGGATGCGATACGGGCGGCAGAATCTGGCCGTTTGGTTGGGCTGTCCCCCGACCGCACTTATAGTGATTTTGCCGACATGGCGCGGGCCGAAGCCGCACGCGACGATGGGGTTGAGGCGGTTACAATCGTCACCCCCAACCACCTGCACTACGCGGTTTCCAAGGCGTTTTTGGAACAGGGAATTCATGTGATTTGCGACAAACCCCTGACCGCAACAATGGCTGATGCCATTGCCCTGCGTGACGTCGCCCGGGCCAGTGGTGCGAAATCTCTACTAACCCATAATTACACCGGCTATCCCATGGCGCGAGAGGCCCGCCGTTTGGTGGCCGGGGGTGCGCTTGGTAATATCCGATTGGTGCAGATGGAATATGCGCAGGACTGGATGGCCTATGCGGACCCCACAAACAAACAGGCCGCCTGGCGGCTGGACCCGGCGCAATCGGGGGCCGGGGGGGCAATAGGTGACATTGGCACCCACGCCTATAATCTGGGCCTGTTCATAAGTGGCCTGACGGGCGAAGCCCTTAGTGCAGATTTACAATGCTTTGGCGGCCATTCAACGCTGGACGATAATGCCCATATGATGATGCGCTTTCAGGGGGGGGCGCGGGGAACACTGTGGTGCAGTCAGATCGCGCTTGGTAATGAAAACCGACTGAACATCCGAGTTTTTGGTGACAAGGGCGGGTTGGAATTTGATCAGGAAAACCCCAATCAGTTGTGGTTCACCCAAAAGGGTCAGCCCCGGCAGTTGTTAACCCGTGGTGGGCAAACGTTTCAGGGTGATGTGCGTATTCCGTCCGGCCACCCAGAGGGTTTTATAGAAGCGTTTGCAACGCTGTATCATGATTTTGCCGGCGTTATCCGCGGCGATGATACCAAGGCCGATCTGTTGCCGGGCATAGATGCGGGTATGGCCGGGATGGAATTTATTACGGCGGCCGTTCAATCAAACGCCAAGGGTGGGGTCTGGGTTGATCTTTAATTTATTCGGCTGCGACGGCGGCTTCCAACTCGGCCTCGGGGGGCACGGTTGCGCCGGTCATAAAGGCCACCACATCTGACATGCTGTAATCCTTGGGGTTGATCGTACACAGGCGACGCCCAAGGCGGTGGATGTGAATGCGATCTGCCACCTCAAACACATGGGGCATGTTGTGGGAAATCAGCACAATTGGCATGCCGCGCGCTTTTACATCGCGGATCAGGTCCAGCACGCGATTGGATTCTTTCACCCCAAGGGCGGCGGTGGGTTCATCCATGATAATCAACTGCGAACCAAAGGCCGCCGCACGGGCCACGGCAATACCCTGACGCTGGCCCCCGGACAGGGTTTCAACCACCTGCGAAATATTCTGAATGGTCATCAGGCCCAGTTCGGTCAGCTTTTCGCGCGATAATCTTTCCATCTTCTTGCGATCCAGCTGGCGCAGGACTTTGCCGGCGAAACCGGGTTTGCGAAGTTCGCGGCCTAAAAACATGTTGTCAGCAATTGACAGGGCAGGGGACAGGGCCAGCGTTTGATAAACCGTTTCAATGCCTGCGTTGCGCGCATCATTGGGTGAGCGGAAATTGATCTGCTCACCGCGCAGGTGCATTTCCCCTTCGTCAACCTGAAGCGCGCCTGACATGGCTTTGATCAGTGTTGATTTCCCGGCACCGTTATCACCGATTACCGCCAGAATTTCACCGCTGTAGAGGTCAAAATTGGCGTGATCCAGTGCCGTAACTCGGCCATAGCGTTTCACCAGATTGCGGGCTGTTAAAATGGGCTGGGTCATGCCGAGGCCTTTCTGATCCACTGGTCAATTGCAACCGCGCCGATGATCAGCACACCGATCAACAAGAACGTCCATTGCGGGTTTGTCCCGATCAGGCGCAGGCCAAGGGAAAACACCCCAACGATCAGGGCACCAAAGAACATGCCCAAAATTGATCCGCGTCCGCCAAACAGGGATATGCCGCCAATCACCACGGCGGTGATGCTTTCAATATTGGCGAACTGCCCGGCGGTGGGGGAAACCGACCCAATCCGCCCGATCAGTGCCCAGCCCGCCAGCGCACAGATCAGCCCGGTCAGCATATAGACCGACAGCAATATCCGTTTGACGCGCACACCTGACAATTCTGCCGCCTCAGGGTCGTCGCCCACGGCGTAAACATGACGCCCCCAGGCGGTGTTGTTCAACACATAGGTTAATATGATCACCAGCAGCACAAAGGCGATCACCCCATAGGTAAACACCGCCCCGCCAACAGTGATTTTTTCACCAAAGAACTGTAATATCGGGGCGTGGTCCTGAATGTCCTGATTTCGGATGGTTTCGTTTTCTGAATACAGAAAATTGGTGGCCAGAATAATCTGCCACATGCCAAGGGTCACAATAAATGGCGGCAGGCGCATATAGGCGATTAAAACGCCGTTTACCCCGCCGCAAAGTGTGCCACATGCCAGCCCGGCAACCACGGCCATTTCGGGCGGCCAGCCATAGCGAAACGTGAACTGCCCCATAACCACCGATGACAGGACCATGATGGCCCCAACCGACAAATCGATACCTGCGGTCAGAATAACCAGCGACTGCGCAGCGCCAACAATGCCGACAATTGCCACCTGTTGCAGGATCAGCGTCAGTGCAAAGGGCGAAAAGAATTTGCCGCCAAGGACAATCCCGAAAACGATTATCGATAAGACCAGTACGATCAGCGGAACCATCGACGGGGTTTTATGCAGCACATTCTGGATGCTTCGCAAAATTCCGCGGCGTTCATCGTCAAACGAAACCACTTCGTCTGCGGGATTTTGCAGCGCGCTGTCTGCCGGTGTGGCGTTAGCCATTATTTGATCCTACCTGCTGTGTCGTCATGTTTTCGTAAAGGTGGGCGACCACTGGCCGCCCACCTTATTATTCTATGCAATCAGGAAGATTACAACTTAACCCCAGCAAAGATCCGTGCCCTTGACAGTGTCGATTGAATCAACACCCGCCGCTGGTTGATCTGTCACAAGGGAAACACCTGTATCAAAGAAGTTCTTGCCCGGTGTTGGCTGTGGCTTGGTGCCATCAGCGGCCCATGCGGCAATTGCCTCGATGCCCAAGGATGCCATCAGCAGTGGGTACTGCTGTGATGTGGCACCGATCACGCCTTCTTTGACGCTTTGAACGCCGGGGCAACCGCCATCGACGGACACGATCAGAACATCATTTTCACGACCAAATGCTTTCAGGGCTTCGTATGCGCCTGTCGCGGATGGTTCGTTGATGGTGTAAACCACGTTGATACCTGGCTCTTTGATCAGAAGGTTTTCCATGGCCTTGCGGCCACCTTCTTCGTTACCGGCTGTGACTTCGTTGCCAACAATACGTGGGTCAGTTTCGTCGCCCCATTTGTTTGGATTGCCAAGGTCAATGCCAAAGCCCTGCAGGAAACCCTGATCGCGCAGAACACCAACGGTTGGCTGGCTGACCGCAAGGTCAAGCATGGCGATCTTGGCGTTTGCAGCATCTGCACCCATAGCAGCGGCGGCCCACTTACCGATTAGTTCACCAGCAAGGAAGTTATCAGTGGCAAAGGTTGCGTCGGCTGCGTCGATTGGTTCAAGCGGTGTGTCCAGTGCGATAACCAGCAGGCCTGCTTCGCGGGCCTGTTGCAGCACAGGAACGATACCTTTGGTGTCGGATGCTGTGATCAGGATACCTTTGGCACCATCGGCAATGCAGGTTTCAACGGCTGCAACCTGGCTTTCAGTGTCGCCGTCAACTTTACCGGCATATGTTTTCAGATCGACGCCCAGTTCAGCAGCTTTGGCCAGTGCGCCTTCTTTCATCTTCACGAAAAACGGGTTGGTGTCGGTTTTTGTGATCAGGCATGCGCCAACGCCTGCATAGGCAGGGGCCGCAAATGCTGCGCCCAGGGCCAGTGCGCTAAGTGTTGTTACAATAGTTGTCTTCTTCATAATTTCCTCCAGGTACTTTTCAATTTCAGCCGAGACTTTGCGCCCGCCATTAGAAGGGATTCTTTTTCACATTTGGATAAACATGCTTCCCCCGTAGCAAATCCTTGCATCGCGGTAACGATCTGTCAATAAATAACACCAATTGATTTATTAATTTTCTGTGTCATTCTGCCGCAATGCCTAAACATCGATGGCGTATGGGGCTTAGCACTGGAACAGGGCGTGACTGAGAAAGAAAACAAAAACATCAGGGTTCTGGACCCGGCCGGGGGCGCCAATCAGTCGCGCCTGCGGGCCTATAATGAACGCCTCGTCCTGTCGATGATCCGTCGCCACGGTGGCATAGCCAAATCAGAACTGGCGCGCCGCACTGGCCTGACGGCACAATCCATGTCTGTGATCATGCGCTCACTTGAAAAAGACGGGTTGTTGCTGCGGGGCGAACCACAACGGGGCCGCGTGGGGCAGCCGTCGATCCCAATGATGCTGAACCCGGACGGGGCCTTTACCATCGGGCTGAAAATCGGGCGTCGCCGGGTTGATCTGATTTTGATGGATTTCGTTGGCCAGCAACGCAAAGGCCTGCATGAAACATATTCCCATCCGCAGCCGCAAAACATCCTGAATTTTGTCACTACCGGGCTTGATAAACTGATCAGTGACCTGACACCGGATCAGCAAAAGCGGATCGTCGGGCTGGGCGTTGCGATCCCCTTTGATTTATGGAGTTGGCCAGAAAAAGTTGACGCCCCCCCCGGTGAAATGGAGGTATGGCGAGATTTTGATATAAAACAGGAACTGGAAAGCCTGTGCCAGTATCCGGTGTTGGTGCAAAATGATGCGACCTCTGCCTGTGGGGCTGAACTGGTCTTTGGGCGCGGCTCTGAAATTGATAATTTCGTCTATTTTTTTATAGGCTCTTTCATTGGTGGTGGGATCGTCCTGAACCACCACGTTTATCCGGGGCGCAGTGGTAATGCCGGCGCGCTGGGTTCGATGATGGTTGTGGGCGCCAAAGGCAAGCCATCCCAACTGATCGATCAGGCGTCCATTTTTATTTTGGAACAACGGCTGCGCGAACAGGGCATTGACCCGTCGCCACTGTGGCTGACGCCTGAAAACTGGGACGGGTTTGGGGACAGTCTGGAAAAATGGATACTGGACGTGGCCAACCACATTGCGATGGCAATTATTTCCAGCAGCAGTGTTATTGACTTCGGCGCCGCGATAATTGACGGGGCGTTCCCTGCCGATGTTCGTGAACGCATTGTCACCGCAACAAGGGCGGCTGTTCAGAAATTTGATTTACAAGGCATCGATTGCCCGCAAATATTGCCGGGTAAGGTTGGCAGTAATGCCCGCGTTATTGGCAGTGCCAGCCTGCCGTTGTTTGTTCACTATCTATTGGACCAGAACATCCTGTTCAAAGAAACATCCCTATGATGATGTCTGAAGTTGTGACAAAGGGCAGGAAGTAATGGAAATCAGGCTGTTACAAGTAAACGATATTTCTATTATCGGACGAACGTGGCGTAGTGGCGTTTAGCGGGGGGTGAATTTGGCCAATCCAACGGAACCAATGATTTTTGACGGGCACAATGATGTTTTGCTCAAACTGCTGATGGACGGCGGCCCAGATGCGGCGTCCGGTTTTGTAACCGGGCGTGACGGGCATATTGACGGGCCCCGGGCAAAAATAGGTGGATTTGGCGGCGGTTTTTTTGCGCTATATGTGCGATCACCCGCAGGTGCTGACGCCGATCTTGACGACAAATACGACGAAATGAACCAGCCGGAATATGACGTGGCCCTTCCCGGGCCTGTTGATCAGTCTGTGGCCCTGCCGGTTGTGATGGAAGAAATCGCGATTCTTCTGCGTCTTCAGGACCTTGGCGCGCTGAAAATTTGCCACACCGCCGACGATTTGCGGACCTGTTTCGCCAGCGGTGAAATGGCGGCAATCATGCACATGGAAGGGGCCGAGGCGATCGACGGTGATCTTCATGCGCTTGAGGTTTTGTATCAGGCTGGCCTGCGTTCAATCGGCCCGGTCTGGAGTCGCCCAACCATTTTTGGCCACGGCGTTCCTTTTAAATTCCCCTCAGACGGCGATATCGGGCCGGGCCTGACAGACGCCGGTCTGCGGCTGGTTAAGCGGTGTAATGAACTGGGTGTGATGATTGACCTTTCCCACCTGAACGAAGCCGGGTTCTGGGATGTTGCCAAACATTCTGATGCCCCCCTTGTGGCGACCCATTCCAATGTTCACGCGATCTGTCCCCATGCCCGCAACCTGACCGACAAACAACTGGCGGCTATTGCCGAAAGTGACGGCATGGTCGGGTTGAATTATGCCACCGCATTTTTGCGCGAAGATGGCCAGATGAAGCCAGACGTGCCTTTTGACACGGTGTTGCGCCATCTGGATCATTTGATCGAAAAACTTGGTGAAGACCGCGTTGGTCTGGGCTCAGATTTTGACGGGGCGATGGTGCCCGATGGTATTGGCGATGTCGCTGGGCTGACAAATTTGCGGGCCGCGATGATGGTGCATGGTTATGACAATGCATTGATGAAAAAGCTTTGCCACGAAAACTGGCTGCGCGTTCTGGACAGGACATGGACTTAGGGCAGGGGCAAAAAGCTAAACGGATAAAATTAACCAACTGATATGATGTAACCCTGAACAAAACCACGACCCGGATAACCTGTTGGCAGGCCATGCGCCTGATCTGGCCGAAGCTGGGATGCCTGCGAAGATGGCGAGGTCATCATATTTAACATGTGCCCCGGTGTTAAATTCTTATCCGACACCCCCCCCTATACCCAACACCTGCTGGCCAGTGTTGAACCAGCTATACGTGACATTAACGCCTTTTTGGCGGGCTTGTCCGCGAATTGGAAACCATTGTCTTTTTTTTATCGGCAAATTGCCGTGCAGGATGTACTCTGATCCTGTGAATAAGCGCATGGGCGTTGTGAAAGAGTATTTTTATTTCTGCCGACGGCATTCGGAAACACAGCTCGAATGGATTTGGTGCAGACTGAAACGAATTGACGGGAACTGAAAAAATGGGCGTCGGACAAAAAATCTCAGCAGGAAATGCAGGGTGGACCTTTGGCGGGGAAGTGCCGGAAACTTTTGTGGATCACATTAAACTTTCGGTTCCGCTTTACGAATCTGGTCATGATCTGATCTGCCAAGTATCAGATTTCTTTATTAAAAATGACAGTGTCGCCTATGAAATTGGCACATCGACCGGTGAATTGCTTGCCAAGCTGGCCAAACACAATAGCAGCAAACCGGGTGCGCGCTGGGTTGGATTTGACGTTGAAACGGCAATGGTGGATGCGGCCAAAAGCCATTGTGCCGATGTCCCCAACATTGCCATCCATCTGGAAGACGCACGTATCGCCGAAATGGAAAAGGCCGATATGGTTGTCAGTTATTACACCATGCAATTCGTGCCGCCGCGTTATCGTCAGGAACTATTTGATAAGATTTATGAAACCCTGAACTGGGGCGGTGCATTTGTAATGTTTGAAAAAGTGCGAGGCCCGGATGCCCGTTTTCAGGACATGATGAGCCAGCTTTATAATGATTTCAAAATCCGCAATGGATTTTCCGGGGAAGAAATCGTTGAAAAAACCAGAAGCCTGAAAGGTGTACTTGAACCTTTTTCCACCCAGGGAAATCTGGATTTACTTGGTCGGGCGGGGTTTAAGGATGTAACGACAATCCAAAAATACCTGTGTTTCGAAGGGTTTCTGGCGATCAAGTAAGGCCAGAAAACAAGAAATAGGGTTTTTCAGGCTGGCTTTTGGGTAACTTTCCAGCTTTTACCAAATTCTGTCATATTTTTGCCAAGCAACATTGAAGATGTTGCCCCAAGGTGAATTTTGCAGATAGCAGAAAATAATTGTGCTGCACGAAATTATAGGAAAAGGCGCGAAATATGGGCGTGACATCAAAACGGGTTCTGGTGACGGGTGGCGCGGGGTTTCTGGGCTCGCATCTGTGCGAGGTGCTTTTGAACAAGGGCCACGATGTTCTTTGCATTGATAACTATTTCACCGGCCGGCGCGCCAACGTCGCCCATCTGCTGGATAATCCGCGTTTTGAGGTCATGCGCCATGACGTGACCTTCCCACTTTATGTGGAAGTGGACGAGATTTATAACCTCGCTTGCCCTGCGTCGCCTATTCACTATCAGCATGACCCGGTGCAAACCACCAAGACCTCGGTGCATGGGGCGATCAACATGCTGGGTCTGGCGAAACGTCTGCGCGCCAAGATTTTGCAGGCCTCCACATCCGAAGTTTACGGTGATCCGTCCGTTCACCCCCAGACCGAAGATTACTGGGGTAATGTGAACCCGATCGGGTTCCGCTCTTGCTATGACGAAGGCAAACGCTGCGCGGAAACCCTGTTCTTTGATTATCGCCGTCAGCATGATCTGCGCATCAAAGTGGCACGAATATTCAACACCTATGGCCCGCGGATGCACCCGCAGGATGGTCGTGTGGTGTCGAACTTTATTGTTCAGGCGCTGGATGGCGAGCCAATTACGATCTTTGGCAAGGGCGATCAAACGCGCTCATTTTGTTTTGTATCGGATTTGGTGGACGGGTTGGTACGCCTGATGGAAACCCCTGACGATTTCACCGGCCCGGTGAATATTGGCAACCCGGTGGAAATGACGATCCTTCAACTGGCCGAAAAAATTCTGGAACTTACTGGTTCAAAGTCAGAACTGGTGTTTAACCCGCTTCCCCACGATGATCCGGTTCAGCGCCGCCCGGATATTACAATGGCACGCCAACATCTGGGTTGGGAACCTGCGGTGAAACTGGACGACGGTCTAAAGGCCACGGTTGCCTATTTTTCGCAGCTTCGTGATGAAGAAAAGTCACCCACCACGGCTGAAAAGGGCTGAATATGGCGTCAGGCATGCCCCATACCCAAGATCAATCCCACAACAGCACCTTGCGTGCTGTGTTGTGGGTTGGACTGGCTTTTCTGGCTTGCCTGAGCGTGCTTTTGATCAACGGACGACCGCTGTTTTATTTTGACTCGCCTGCCTATCTGGAACAGGGCAGTAAAATACTGGAAAAACTGGGGTTGTTTTCCCAGGCCTCGCAGGGGGCGGGCGGGGGCGTTCAGGATGCCGGTGACCATACGGTCAACGGGTCACGCTCTGCTGTGTTTTCCCTGATTTTTGCCCTGATTACACGCCTTGGCACTGTAACGCTGATGACAATTGGGAATGCGGTTTTGATTGTCGGTTCTGCTTGGCTGACGATGGGGGTGTTGGGCCGTCTTTATGCCCCGCAAAAATCGGTGGCCTTTCTTGTCGCTGTGCCACTTGTCGTGGCCACTGCGGGGTCACTGCCGTTTTACGTGGCTTATCTGATGCCCGATATTTTGACTGGAATTTTGTTGCTGATGATCGCGACACTAACGGTTTATGTGCGTCAGATGCATAAATGGGAAATCCTGCTAGCACTGGCATTTGGCTGTCTGGCGGTTGTTTCCCATATTTCGCATATCGCCATCGCGGCCGCTATGGTGCCGGTTGCGGCCATCGGGGGGCTGGCAATTGCCCGGCCGCGCTGGTGGATTGCGCCGGTTCTGGTTGCTGTCATGGTTCTGGTCGGGTTGGGGGAGCGTTCTGCATTCCGGGTTGCTGCCAAGTCTGTCGCCAGTTCAGAAGTTGTGTATATCCCGTTTCTGACCGCCCGCCTTATTCAGGATGGGCCGGGTTTAGAGTTTTTGGAAAACAACTGTCCTTCGGATGAACTGCAATCTTGTGCCCTGTTTCGGGCGCTGTCCCAATCGAGCGACCCCATGCGCCTGACCGCGTCCCATATTATTTTTGAAACCAACCCGGAACTTGGTTCGTTCAAATTCCTTACAAATCAGGAACAGGCCGGGGTTGCCCGCGAACAATTTTCATTTTTCTTTCGGGTGTTGCGTGCGTCACCGTTTTCAACCACGGGCGCGATCATCAAAAACACGCTGACACAGGCCACGATGAACAGTGTGAAAATGACGATCCCCGGTGAAACCATAATGACAAATACCCATCGTGATTACGCCGGGGCGCAAAAAAGTTTTGACCATGGCCGCCTGACAATGGCGCGCGGCTGGTTGAACGTGGTGAACCCGGTTCACACGGCTGTTTATGTCCTTTCGCTGGCGGTTGTTATTTTTGGTCTGGTGATGCCCGGCCGCTTGCCCGGCCCCCTGAAAATTTTTGCAATCCTTTGCGTTCTCGGAATTTTGGCAAATGCTTTTGTCTGCGGGGCGGCGTCGCAACCGGCAGACAGATATGGTGCCCGGGTAATCTGGATACTGCCGTTTCTTGCCAGCGTTTTGACCCTGTTCATGACCCGTGTTTCAAGGCGAGGAGCCTGAGATGACCAACGATAAACGCCTGAAAATCAGCGTGATCATGCCCGCCTATAATGCGGCGCATCTTTTGGCCCGTGTGCTGACGCCGCTGCTTGAAATGCATGCAAACGGCGAGGTGGACGAACTATTGGTTGTCGATGATCAGTCAACCGACAATACCGCACAACTGGCCCGCGAAATGGGCGCAAATGTCTTGGTTATGCCTGAAAATGGCGGCCCCGGTGCGGCGCGAAATTATGCCGCTAAAACCGCCAAAGGTGACATTTTGTGGTTTGTTGATTCAGATGTGATCGCCTGGTCCGGTGGTGCGGATATTATCCGAAAGGCATTTGCCGAAGATGGGGTTGCTGCGGTCTTTGGGTCCTATGACGCCAGCCCCGGCGCGCCATCGTGGTTTTCCAACTATAAAAACCTGACGCACCGTTTTCACCATCAGCACGCACAGCGCGACGCAACCACGTTCTGGTCAGGATGCGGCGCAGTTCAGGCGCAGGCCTTCCGCGATCTGGGTGGCTTTGATACCGAAATTTACCGGGTTCCATCGATAGAAGATATTGAACTGGGATATCGCATCAAACGGGCAGGTGGCAGAATACTGGTGTGCCCGGACCTGCTGGGCAAGCACCTGAAGGTCTGGTCAGTCAGGAACGCAATCTTTACCGATATTTTCCGGCGCGCCCTGCCGTGGTCACGGCTGATGATTTCCCGTGAAGGCCTGACAAATGATCTGAATACGGGCACGGCCGAACGGGTCAGGGCCCTGGTTGCCGGGCTGTTCATAATGTCTGTTCTGGCTTTGCCGTTCGCACCGATCTATTGGCCGCTGACGGTTTTTCTTTTCGTGCTGACCATTGTGATAAACCGTGAATTTACCGCCTATCTTGTGAAAAACGGTGGGGTTGGCTTTGCAATCGGGTCAATGCTTTTCCATCAACTTTACTATGTCTATTCCGCCACCGCCTATGTTTGGTGTCTGCTGGAATACCACCTTTTAGGCCGCAAGGACCGGCTGCATGTTCCGTAAAAGTAGTCGCCGTTTATGGCTGAATTTAAATTAATACCAAATACAAAATCATGAGGAGCGGTGACATGAAAAAGACAGTTACCAAGAAAAGCAAAGACAAGCTAAAGGTCGTCAATGGCCTGCAGGGCATGTCCCTAAGTGTGGTGATCCCCGCATATAACGAAGAAGGCGCGGTTCGCTCGACTATTGAAGACGTGCGCTCTGCCCTTCAGCCAACCGGTATTCCATATGAGATTATCGTCATTGACGACGGATCAGAGGATAACACCCGAAAAGAAGCCATTGATGCCGGTGCGACCGTGGATTTCAATCAGGTCAATTCAGGCTACGGCGCGTCGCTGAAGCGCGGTGTCAAACAGACCCAACACGAATATGTTGCCATTCTTGACGCTGACGGCACCTATCCGGCCCACTACCTGCCCGATATGCTGGCGATGTGCCGGGATCAGGACATGATCGTTGGCGATCGCGGTGCATCGATGAAAAATGTGCCAATGATCCGCAAACCGGCGAAATTTCTGCTGAATAAATTCGCGTCATTTCTGGCAGAACGCCGCCTGAACGACCTGAATTCGGGCCTGCGGGTGTTCCGGCGCAGTGAATTGATCCCGTTCCTGCCGCTTTTGCCGCAGAACTTTTCGTTCACCACAACGATTACCCTGTGCATGTCGTCCAACGGGAAACGGATGATGTATACCCCAATCGAATACGGTAAGCGGGTTGGTAAATCAAAAATTCGCCCGATTGATTTTATCAACTTCATTATTCTGGTCCTGCGGATCAGTGTGCTGTTCAACCCGCTTCGGGTGTTCATCCCAATGGGGCTGATTTTCTTCATGATGGGTATGATTAAGCTGATCTATGATCTGTTTTTGTTAAACATCAGCGAAACGGCAGTATTTTCCCTGCTTGCGGCTATCATGATCTGGTCCCTTGGCCTGATTGCCGACATGATTTCACGGCTGCATCTGCGGCCCTGACGTGGAAAAGCCGGCAAAACCACAAAACGCCATGCGCCGCTGGTTGGTGCGCGCTGCCGGGTCGGCGGTTATTCTGGCTGTGCTGTTTTGGGTGTTGCCAACTGACGCCATTCTGGCGGGGTTTTCGAAAATCCCGCCAATGCTGTTTGGTGGTGTGTTCCTGGCCTTTCTGGCGGGTCACGTGGCGGCAACAGCCAAATGGTGGGTGTTGTTGAACCGGGGTGTGCCCTTTGGGCTGGCGTTGCGTGCGCATTTTGCAGGGCTTGCCAGTAATCTATGCCTGCCCGGTGTGGCGGGGGGGGACGCGGTGCGTGCTGCGATTGCCCAGTCGTCCATGAAGGACGGTGCGCGGGTGATGGCCGCGGCTGTGGCGGACCGGCTGATTGATATGCTGGCGCTGGCCTGTCTGGCACTTAGCGGTGTTTTGATGTTGCAGGGGGACGGGGCAAGTCTGGGGCTTGTCCTGCAAGTTCTGGGCCTGCTTATGGCAATTTTGTTTGGCGCAGTCGTTGTGGTGCCAAGGTTATTGCCGAAAATCTGGGAAATATTTCCGCGCCTTCCGGCCAAGGGGCTTGTGCTGCGCACTGCCGGATCGTTGCAGGAACTGGCCCAAAGGCCCGTGCTTCTTGTGGCCACGCTGGCGGTGTCGTTCACCATTCAGGGGCTGTTCGTATTTTTGGCTGTGCAACTGGCCCTTGCTGTTGGAATAAATCTGCCAATCGGGGCGTGGTATTTCGCATGGCCACTGGCGAAAATACTAGCCGTTTTGCCGATTTCACTGGGTGGATTGGGTGTGCGAGAGGCCACCCTTGCCGCCCTGCTGGTGCCATTTGGCGCGGTGGCCGCCGACGTTGTGGCCGCCGGGCTGGTTTGGCAGGCGGTTTTGTTTTTGACTGGCGGGCTTGGTGCGCTGGTGCTTGGGGTTACAGGGTTTGGGTCGAACCGGAAAGTTAAAGGTATTTAGGTAAATGAGTGTAGAAAACAACACGTCTTCAAAGCCGGTAATTCAGGTGCTTGGCGCTGGACCTGCGGGTATTGCGGTGGCCTATGCGCTGGCGAAATCCGGCAAGTCAGATGTTGAGGTTCTGGAACGTGCGCCCGTTGGCGGTGGCAACGCCGCGTCGTTCATGATTGACGGAATAATTTGCGACTATGGTTCGCACAGGTTTCACCCGGTGGCTGATCCCGATGTGTTGAATGATGTAAAATCCATCCTTGGGGACGACCTGCTATTGCGCCCGCGCCATGGGCGTATTCGCCTTGGTGGGCGCTGGATTCATTTTCCTTTGAAACCACTGGACGCGCTGTTGCGGCTGCCTAAAAAGTTTGGGTTTTCCCTGTTGGGTGACAGTTTACTGAAGCCATTGCGCAAAAAATCATCAGGCCCGCGCACGTTCTCGACCGTTCTTTATGACGGGCTTGGGTCGACGATTGCTGAAAATTTCTATTTTCCCTATGTCAAGAAACTATGGGGGATTGACCCGGAAAAGCTGGCGGTCAAACTGGCTGAACGCCGGATTTCCGGGACTTCGGTTAGTAAGATCCTGTTCAAGATGCTGCGGATGTTACCCGGTATGGGGGACGAAACCACCGGTAAGTTTTTCTATCCGCGCAAAGGTTTCGGCCAGATTTGTGATGGCATGACCGCAAGTGCGATTGAACTGGGCGCATCGTTTCAGTTCAGTTCAGACATCACCCGGATTGAGCGCGACGGCGATAAGGTGCAAGCGGTCTGGATCAAGGGCAAAGATGGCGATGTCCGCCACGGTTCCGACCAGTTATTGTCAACTGTCCCCCTGACAACATTGGTGAACCTGATGGACCCACCTGCACCGCAGGCAGTTCTTGAGGCCACGAAGGCGATTAAGTTCCGTGGCATGATTCTGCTGTATCTGGTGCTTGAAACCGACCAGTTCACAGAATTTGATGCCCACTATTTCCCCGAGCTTTCAACCCCGATCAGCCGGATGTCAGAACCAAAGAACTATTATGCCTCTGCTGAGCCCAAAGGCGTAACTGTGTTGTGCGCTGAATTGCCCTGTGACCCGGACGAACGCTGGTGGGATATGTCAGACAAAGAACTGGGCGAACATTTCTGCGGCTGGCTTGCGGATGTTGGCCTGCCGGTCACTGTGGCTGTCCGCGCCTGCCATACGCGCCGCCTGTCCCACGCTTACCCGGTTTATGATCTGAATTACGAAGCGAACTTCAACACAATTGATCAATGGCTGCTGGGTCTTGATGGGCTGCTGGTATTTGGCCGTCAGGGCCTGTTTGCCCATGACAACACCCATCATGCCATTGCAATGGCATACGGGGCAGCCGATTGCCTGAATGATGCAGGCCAGATTGACACTGCGAAATGGGCCGCCTACCGGGAAGAATTTGCGAAACACACGGTGGAAGACTAAGCCATGTCGCGCCCGGTTGTTGATATCCTGATGTACCATTCGATCTCCGCCACTGGCGGTGCCACGTGTATTGATCCGGTGGTGTTTGGCGAACAAATGGCGGCAATTTCCCGGGCCGGTGTGCCGGTTATTACCATGGATGACTACCTTGCGGCCCGGCGGGGTGATCTGCAACTTGAGCCCTATTCAATTGTCATAACTTTTGATGATGGGTTCCGCGACTTTTCCACCACTGCGTGGCCGGTGCTGTCGGATCTGAACTTCAGGCCGATCGTATACCTGCCAACCGGCAATATGGGGCGTGATGAAAGTTGGGAAGGTGCCCACCAGCCCCCCCGCCAATTGATGAGTTGGCACGAAGCCCACCAGTTGCACCGCGAAGGGGTTTGTTTTGGCAGCCATACGGTCAGCCATGCCAACCTGAACACGGTTTCCCCGGAAATCGCAGAGGCAGAATTGCGAATTTCACGTCAGGAACTAGAGGACCACCTAGGCGCAGAGGTTATCCATTTTGCCCCCCCCTACGGTTTGGTTGGCAAGGGTGCGCGAAAAACAATTGCAAAGAACTATCAGACTTCGGTGGGGACCCGTCTGGCCAGTGCGTCCCTCGGTGGGGACGTGTTGGACCTGCCCCGGCTTGAAATGTTCTATTTCACCGATCAGGCGCGCTGGCAGGCGCATCTTGCGGGCAGGGGGCGGGCCTATTTGCAAGTGCGGAAAATCGCCCGCTCTGTTCGCCAATCGGTGTTGAACCCCTGGCAATAGGGGGTGCCTAAAACGGGCCGTATCGCAGCAACCCAATTGCGACCACACCCAAAATAACCAGCATATACAACCACCTGAATAGCCCAAGCGCCGATAAAAACCGCCGCCAGCCAGTGTTGGACGCGCTGTTGGCGATTGCTGTGCGTGACAGCATAACTTTTACGCCACTCAGCATCAGGTAAAACGAAGCAATACCAAGCACCACCCATAGAACTCGTGATGCATCCCCCCCCCAGTGGCCAAAGTGGATCGCATCCATCAGGGGTTTCAGGCGGGCATTGCCCCGGGTATCGGTCGGCCGGATAATCCCCAGAACTTCCATTGTGGTCGGGTCAATTGCCACTGTGCTTGGGCCATTCAGGGTGCCATGCTTATCGGTGAAACCGGAAAATATGATCCCGTCATTCTTGCTGCGGGGGGCAACCAATGTTGCGGGAACAAAACCTTTCAGGGTTGCGCGGGCAATCTTTTCGGCAGCGTCAATAACGGACCCGTCAAACCCATCGGGGCGCATGGACAGCCTTTCAATCGCCGCTTGTGGTTTTGGGGTGAAGCCGTTCATACCCAGACCCGTGGTCAGGAAAAATGCCCCTGTCAGGGAAATCAGCAGCAAAAATAATGACACCCAAACTGCGATAAGGCGGTGCAACCCACCCTGAAAACCACGATCGCCTGATTGCCGGCTGGGCAGGCGCAGGAAACCTTTCCAGAAACGCCGATAGGTGATCAGCCCCGCCACCACGGAAGACAATAAAATCAGGGATGTCGCGCTGACCAATACAAAGGCCAGCCGCCCCGGCACCAAAAGACTGTCATGTAATTCCCGTATGATTGTTCGAAAGTTCACGGCACTGGTTTCATCGACAACCTGCGCGGTTCGCGGGTCGCTCCAAACTGCGACCCTTTCGCCCTGTGCGGTGGTTAAGAATGTCCTGTCTGCCAGCCATGTCTGGGGCTTTTTACGCTGCACAAAAATGGTGCCGCCGGGATAGGCGTCCATTACCGAGTCATAGATCGTCCCAAATGACGCCTCTTGCCCCACAGGCACCGGCGTGGCCCATGTTTTTGGATGCATCAGTGCGTTGATTTCGTCCGAAACCACCAAAATGGCGCCGCTCAGGAACATGACCCCAAAAAAGATAGCCAGGTTCAGCCCCAGCCATTTGTGAATACGAAAGGTGTATGTGCGTAATGTTCTGGAAATCATGT
>DAOURA010000017.1 GCA_030625325.1 Marinosulfonomonas sp. | reverse complement strand
GCCTATGACGCCAGCCGGGTCGCCGGCGAAGAAATGGATGAGGCCCGTATTCGTCTGGCGGCGATGCTGGGGGTTGAAACGGATGAGCTGAGCTTTGGGCCATCAACCACGCAAAACACCTATGTCTTGGCGCAGGCCTTTGGGCAGCACTTGGCCCCCGGCACAGCCATCATCGTGACAAATCAGGACCATGAGGCCAATTCCGGCCCGTGGCGGCGTCTGGCAGAGCGCGGGATTGAGGTGCGCGAATGGCAGATCAACCCTGAAACCGGGCATCTGGATATTGACGCTTTGGGCGGACTGCTGGATGACAAGGTCGCCCTTGTGGTGTTTCCGCACTGTTCGAACATTGTGGCCGAGATCAATGATGTTAAGGCAATCGCCCAAATGGCCCATGATGCGGGTGCGGTGGTTTGCGTTGACGGGGTGTCATACGCGCCGCACGGATTTCCCAATGTTGGTGATTTGGGGGCCGATATATATCTGTTTTCCGCCTATAAAACCTATGGTCCCCATCAGGGGGTGATGGTGATCCGGCGTGATTTGGGGATGGCGCTGCCCAATCAGGGCCACTGGTTCAACGGCGACAGCCTGCATAAACGGTTCACCCCTGCGGGGCCGGACCATGCACAGGTGGCCGCCAGTGCCGGGATGGCCGACTATTACGACATGCTTTACGCACATCATTTCACCCGGCACGCTGAACCAGCCGGACGGGCGGCGGCGGTGCATGACCTGATGCGCGCCCACGAAACGGAATTGTTGCAGCCACTGTTGGATTATCTGGGCTCACGAAATTCGGCCCGCCTAATCGGCCCGGCGGACGCCAGCACACGCGCGCCCACGGTAACGGTTGACCTTAAGGCCCGCGGGGCCGATGTGGCGGCCGCACTTGCGCCCCACGGGGTAATGGCCGGTGGTGGTGATTTCTATGGTTCGCGCCCACTGGGTGCGATGGGGATTGATCTGGATAAGGGGGTGCTGCGGCTAAGTTTTGCCCATTACACATCCAAGGATGAGGTGGATCACCTGATCCGGGTGCTGGACCATGTGATTTAGGGTGATTTTTCACGAAAAATCGGCGCTATATTTGCGGGTTTTTGCCTGTTGAGCAGCCGGTTTTTTGAAAAACCTTGATCGATAGCACTGGTAAATATTATCCTAACCACAGGTATGGGGGGTAATATGGTCATTTTCACATCGACTAAAGGGCAGCCAGGTCTGCCAAGATATTTCACGCAAGTCTTTGATGCAGCAAGTAAAATTAACAATGGTCGCCTTGATATGGTGCTGCCGGACGGGCGGTGTTTTCGCACCACAGGCAAAAACACCGGGCCGGTGGCTGAATTGGTTTTGCACCACCCGGATGTCTTTTCTCGGCTGGTGCGAGAGGGCGATCTGGGGTTTTGCGATTCCTATCTGGAAGGCTGGTGGTCGTCGCCGGATTTGCAGGCGTTCATGGATCTTTTGCACGCGGAAAATGACAGCCTTTATGATGGGTTTCCGGGTATGGGGCTGGTGCGTAATTATGAACGGTTTTGCCACTGGCTGCGGGGGAATTCCCGACGTCAGGCAAAGAAAAATATTTCATACCATTATGATTTGGGGAATGATTTTTATGGCCTTTGGCTGGATGATACCATGACCTATTCATCAGCAAAATTCGAAACCGGACAGGAAAACCTTGAAAAGGCACAAACCCAAAAATACGCCAGCATGGTGGACCAGATGGGGGTGAAACCGGGGGACCATGTATTGGAAATCGGCTGTGGCTGGGGTGGGTTCGCGCAATACGCCGCCGCACAGCGGGGGCTGCGGGTCACGGGTTTGACCATATCGCAAAAACAGCATGATTATGCAGTGGAGCGGATAAAGCGGGCCGGGCTGTCGGACCGGGTGCAGATAAAGTTGCAGGATTACCGGGATGAGGCCGGTAAATATGACGGGATCGCATCGATTGAAATGTTTGAGGCCGTGGGCGAAAAATACTGGCCGGTTTATTTCAGGGCGGTGCGTCAGTGCCTGAAATCAGGCGGTGCCGCCACCTTACAGATTATCACGGTGCAGGATCACCGGTTTGAGATTTACAAAAATGGCGTGGATTTCATACAAAAGCACATATTCCCCGGCGGGATGTTGCCCAGCCCCACGGTGTTACGCCAAGAGGTTGCAAAGGCCGGGTTAAAAGTTGCAGGTTCCATTGAGTTTGGTGAAAGTTACAGTCAGACCCTGCGCCGCTGGCATGATACATTCAACACAAAGTGGGACGAGATCGCGATGATGGGTTTTGATGACCGCTTTCGGCGGATGTGGAATTTCTATCTAACCTCTTGCGCGGCGGCCTTTCACAGCGGAAACTGTGATGTGACACAGATAACAATAAAAAAAGCGAGCTGAACAAATGCCAACAATGCCCAAAGCCATAGCTGCACTTTTCTTTGCGGCCCTAGGATATTTTTGCGGTGACCTTGTAAGACCGTTACTGCCCGATGGGACACGTACCGGGATGCTGAATGAAACACTGGCCGGGGTTGGGCTGTTAAGCGGCTGGTTGGTGTCGGGTAAGCATGCAGGCTATGGCACGCGTGCCGGGTTTGGCTATGGGCTGACCTCGGGGGCGGTACTTTCCTTTTGGGGGGTTTTCTTATTTTCAGGGGAAAAGGCGTTGCGGTTTTCTTTGGATCGCAGGTTTGATGGCCCCATTGAGGCCATTCAGGCGATGATAAAATTCGGGTTGGAATTTTATGTTCTTATCGGCACGCCGGACATTATTATTGCCGTTGTTGTCGGGTCACTTTTTGGGGGCTGGCTGACCGAATGGTCGGCAAAACGGTGGACCTAACGCCTGATGACTGACAGGTTTCTTTTCGGGGCGCTGTGTGATCATGCGTTGTTGGCGGTGGTTTTGGGGTGTGACCCCGGCCGGTTAGTGATGGCCAATCTGGCGGATCATGGTCAGGGCTGGCAAAAGGGTCAGCGCCACTGGTCCCTTTATCCAAAACCCGGTGAAAATGTTCGCGGTGTGGTGTTGTCTGGTCTGAATGATAATGACTGCCGGCGGCTGGATTACTATTGTTTTGGGTCTGGTGGCGGCGATCATACCGCCCAAGTGGAAACCGCTGCCGGGCCGGTGGCGGTTGCCCTGAACGGGGGCGGGGTGCCTGCGGCGGGCCAGGCCGGTGATGACTGGTCGCCCTATTGGGCCGAAATCACACTGTTGGCGGGGCGTGAATATATGGACGGGTTTGGGACAGTCCCGCCCGCCATTGCCCACAGCCGCTATCCGATGATGGAACTGCGCGCCGGGTCACAGATCCGGGCCACCCAGGCTGGGACCCCAAGCGTGGTGCGCAGTGCGTCAGGCCCGGACCTGATCACCACTGGGCAGGCCCGCAGGCCCTATTCCAACTATTTCACAATTGAAGAACACGACATACAGTTTACCCGTTTTGACGGCAGCAAAAGCGCGCTGGTGAACCGGGCGGCCATGGTGGGTGGCGATGCGGTGACGGTTTTACCCTATGACCCGGTGCGCGACCGGGTATTGATGATCGAACAATTCCGCTTTGCCCCCTATATCCGCGGGGACACGCGCCCCTGGATGCTGGAACCTGTCGCCGGGCGTATTGACCCCGGCGAAACACCCGAACAGGCCGTGCACCGGGAAATGGCCGAAGAAGCCGGGGTGCCCCTGCGCGAACTGTTGCATGTGGCCAGTTATTACCCGTCACCGGGGGCCTGGACAGAATATTTGTATACTTATGTGGGGTTGGCGGATTTGCCCGATGGGGTGGCCGGTGTGTCCGGTTTGCAGGAAGAAGCCGAAGACATCAAAAGCCATATCCTGAGCTTTTCAGACGCCATGGACCTGTTAACCAGTGGTGAGGCAGAAACCGGGCCACTGATCTTAAGTATGTTATGGCTGGCGGCGCGGCGCGAAACCTTGCGCAAGGGTGCTTGAGTTCCCCAAACCCGCACCATACAAAAGGGCAGACATATCGCCACAGGAGCCGCCAAATGCAGGTAAAAATCGATCTTTCATCGGCGATCGGTAACACCCCGCTGATCCGCCTGAATGGCCCAAGTCAGGCCACCGGTTGCGAAATACTGGGTAAGGCAGAATTCCTGAACCCCGGCCAGTCGGTCAAGGACCGTGCCGCGCTGTATATCATTCGTGATGCGGTGGCGTCTGGCGCGTTGAAACCCGGTGGCACCATCGTGGAAGGTACGGCCGGTAATACCGGGATCGGGCTGGCGCTGGTGGGGGCCTCGCTTGGGTTCAAGACGGTGATCGTGATCCCCGAAACCCAAAGTCAGGAAAAAAAGGATATGATCCGCCTGTCGGGGGCGGAACTGGTTCAGGTGCCTGCGGTGCCCTATAAGAACCCCAACAATTATGTGCATTATTCGCGCCGTTTGGCCGAACGTCTGGCGCAAAGTGAACCCAATGGTGCGGTTTGGGCAAACCAGTTTGACAATGTTGCCAACCGTCAGGCCCATATTGAAACAACGGGCCCGGAAATCTGGGCGCAGACCGACAAAACTGTGGATGGGTTCATTTGCGCCGCCGGAACTGGGGGCACCCTTGGTGGGGTGGCGATGGCCCTGCAACCCAAGGGCGTCCGGGTCGGGCTGGCAGATCCGATGGGATCCGCCCTTTTTAATTATTACAAAAACGGTGAATTCAAAGTCACCGGCGGGTCAATAACCGAAGGCATAGGGCAGGGGCGTATCACCGCCAACCTTGAGGGGTTCAAACCCGATTTCCTGTGCCAGGTCAGCGATGACGAAGCCCTGCCGGTGATCTTTGATCTGTTGGAACACGAAGGCCTGTGCCTTGGTGGTTCATCCGGGATAAATGTGGCCGGGGCCATGCGGCTGGCGCACGACATGGGGTCGGGGCACACGATTGTGACGGTGCTGGGGGATTATGGAACACGGTATCTGTCAAAATTGTTCAACCCGGATTTCCTGCGTCAAAAAGAATTGCCGGTGCCCGGTTGGCTGGGGGATGCCGGTCAAATTTTACCAACGGTATTTGAAGAATGATGAAAAGACTATTTATATGGGTTTCGCTGGCGGTTTTCCTGTCGGTTTGCGGGGTTTCCCCGGTTGGGCAATACCTGAACTTTGGGGTGGCCCATGCACAGGACGCCGAACAGGCGCCCGACTATGATGGCTGGGTAAAGGTCGCGCAGCGGGCCGAAAGTGCGCTGGCCGATCGGCGCGCGTCAGACACCGCGTTTGAAGGGCTGCGCACTGAACTGGTGACATGGCGGGCCATATTTTTGGGCGCGCAAGACATTAACCAAGCCCGCATTGCCACCCTGCAAAATCAGATTTCCGCCTTGGGCCCGACACCCGAAGAAACCGGGGTTGAGCCGGCTGAACTGTCCATGCGGCGGACGGATTTAAATGAACAACTGGTCATATTAAGCGCCCCGCGTATCCGCGCGATTGAAGCCTATAGCCACGCCGATGGTCTGATCCGTGAACTGGACACGATCATCCGCGACCGCCAGTCAGAACAGTTGTTTGAACTGACCCAATCCCCCCTTAACCCGGTTTTGTGGCCTGATGCATTTCGCAAATTTACCGGCACGCTGACCAGCGCAAAATCGGAATTTTTAAGCGCCTGGAACACACCGGCCCAACAGATAAGCCTGCGCGAAGGCCTGCCGATAACACTGTTATATCTGCTGGTGGCATTTGTGTTGCTGCTGCGCGGGCGTGGTTGGATGGTAAACCTGACGCAACGGGCGCGGAATTCTGCGTCTGGGGCCAGTGCGGGGGTGCGCGGTTTTGCGGCGTCACTGGGGCAGGTGGTTTTGCCTGTTGTGGGCCTTTATGCCTTTGTGCAGGCGCTGGTATCCACCGGGATGCTGGGGTTTCGCGGGCAGTTGATTGTCGATGGGTTGATCCCGGTTGGGGTTGCATTTTTCGTGGCGCGCTGGCTGGTTTTACGCCTGTTGCCATTGCCGCCTGTTCGGGTTGGTTTCTTGCAACTTCCAGAGCAATCAGTGTTGCAGGTGCGCCGCCTTGGCGGTGCGCTGGCACTGGTTTGGGGGGGCAACAGGTTAATTAGTGAACTGGCAGATTTCGAAAGCTATTCAGAAGCCACAAGGGTGGTCCTGTTGTTCCCGTTTGTTGCGGTTGCTGGTTTCTTGTTATTTCGTTTCGGGCAGGTTTTACACCGCAGCGTTAATGAAGCCGAACCTGACAGTGGGCAGGATCATGACACGCAGGATGCACCCGCCGCCGACTGGAGCTTTCGAACCAGATCAACGGGCCTGTTTGGTCGTGCGCTAACTGTGGTTGGGGTTGCGGGGCCGGTTGTTGCGGCTGTTGGCTATTATTCGGCTGCCAGTGCGGTTGTGTTCCCGATGGTTCTGACCCTTGGGTTGCTTGCCCTGCTGATCGTAATGGCCGGGGTGCTGCGCGATATCTATGCGCTGCTGACCAGCAGTGACGATGCGGCCGCCCGTGAGGCGTTGATCCCGGTTTTGGTCAGCTTTGCCCTGGTTATGGTTTCCGTCCCGGTGTTTGCCCTTATCTGGGGCGCGCGGGTGTCCGAACTGACCGAGGTCTGGACCCGCTTTCTGGAAGGTATCACCCTTGGTGACGTTCAGATTTCACCAACAGATTTCCTGATTTTCGCAGTTATATTCGTGCTGGGTTACATGGTGACACGGCTGCTGCAATCCACCCTGAAAAATTCAGTTTTGCCGAAAACATCAATTGATCCGGGCGGGCAGACGGCGATTGTGTCGGGGCTGGGGTATGTCGGGCTGTTTGTTGCGGCCCTTGTGGCGATTACCATGGCGGGGATTGACCTGTCTTCGCTGGCAATCGTGGCTGGTGCCCTATCGGTCGGGATCGGTTTTGGCCTGCAAAATATCGTGTCAAATTTTGTGTCCGGCATCATCCTGCTGATTGAACGCCCGATCGCAGAAGGCGACTGGATTGAAGCAGGCGGGCATTCGGGCACCGTGCGTGAAATTTCCGTGCGCTCAACCCGGATTGAAACGTTTAACCGCACCGATGTGATTATCCCGAATTCTGACCTGATTTCCGGGGCAGTCACCAATTACACCCGCGGCAATTTGATCGGTCGTGCGGTTATTTCTGTTGGGGTGGCCTATGGCTCTGATACCCATCAGGTTGAACGTATTCTGGAAGAAATTGCCGCTGCACACCCGATGGTCCTGTTGGATCCGGGGCCGTCTGTGCATCTGATTGAATTTGGCGCCGACAGTCTGGATTTCCAGATCCGGGCGGTCCTGCGGGATGTGAATTTCATTTTGCGGGTGACCAGCGATATCAACCACGAAATTGTGCGCCGCTTTGGCGAAGAAAACATCGAAATTCCGTTTGCACAGCGCGATGTCTGGCTGCGCAACCCGGAAACCCTGACGGCAAATAAAGACACATGACAGGGCTGAACGATGGTCTGAAAAACAGGTTGCAAACCAGTATTATATATTTGGAGGTTTAGCCCTTGCGGTTTGCCCACCAGAAAGGCTAAAGAGCGCCCCACGGACAGGTGGCCGAGTGGTCGAAGGCGCACGCCTGGAAAGTGTGTAGGCGGGAGACCGTCTCCAGGGTTCGAATCCCTGTCTGTCCGCCACACGCATCCATGTAAGTCATTGATATTAACCGATAATATTCAAATTTACAAAACCAAATCCCCCACTATACCCACCACTTGGCGCTGAACCTTTTAGGAACGCGGCGGGCTTGGGGAAGGTTGAGGGCTATTTTAGTCAAAACGGGCGGAAAGCGGTCACTTGGGTGCACGCAAGTGACAATTCTAATCTAAGGCAAAAGTGGATGTTCGCGATTGAGTCCTATTGCGTGAGTTGACCCCGAATAATGGAAATGACTTGACTGTAATCGTTTGTTGGATTGATGGAAGAATAGAATCCTAGTATTTCAACAGCGCGAATTGCTCGTGAACGATCACCTTCGTTGATTGCACGCTGAGCTTCCGAAGCGTATCGGCTGAAGGCAGCAACATTTGATATCATTTGCTGCCAATTGACGGCTGGTGAGTTCGAAAGAAAACACGCCATACTCAGCGCCTCTTCGTACAGTGTCGACTGTCCTTCAACATAACGTAGGATGGGTGAAAATACGCAAAACAAACGATGGCTGAAGCTGACGGGATTATCAGAAAGCAACCATGCTTTGTTGCTGCTGAAGTATCGGTGAGAAATCAAATTCTATGTACCACCATCGGGTGTGATTTCCACTATGAAAGGGGGGCTGCATAAAAATCCGCCCGTCCTATCGAGAGGAGAGCTCAGGTAAAAAGCTTCCGTTTCTAAACGTCGCAAACCGAGTGTAAATATGATCTCAATCAATCTAGTATTTAACCGATCAAGATTCTGATTTTCGCCACGAAATTTGAATATAAAAGTATCCCAGAATATGTTCCCCACCCCAAGGTATGGGCCAAAGTTGGGATCGTTCGATGAAATAATGTCGGTAGTTTGGACTTTATATAATCGCCATCAGCAATACTTGCTTCGAAAAACGTTATCGAAAAAGGAACTTTAAGTGTTTCTGTGTAATTACCTTGGTCCAGTATTTCAGAGCCAGTCAATTCATCTGGGCTTATTTGTTCCAAAATCAGTATATCGCCAAGAAGCGCATTGTATGGATCAACTTCCTCGCAAACAATCCGCAGAACGTTTGGCGCAGCTTCTTGCGCTACAACGCCAGTTCCTATTGCCATCAGCATTACGCGTGTGGTGATTTTAACCAAAACCCGATTGCAGGCATGTCTCGATCACGCGTCAGTGCTATTCCACGGCAGTAAGCCTTTGACTTTACTATGTTTGTCGCCGTTGACGGTAGCTGAGAGCATTTTCGTCAAATAGGCGTGGGGCTCGACGTCATTCAGTTTTCTGTTTCCAATCAGGGACACGAGGGTGGGAAAAATGTATGATAAATTTGGCTTTGAATTACAGGGATCGGTTTACCCCCCCCGTGTCAATTTCACCCTGTATCAGGCCGTTTTTTCAAGCAGCAATTCGCAGGTAATCAGGGTGGGGTTGCGCCCCGGTTTCAGCCTGCCTTGCATGAAGCTGCCGTCCATTCCGACGATTGCGATTTCAAGATCAACCCGTGGCGCAGGTCCGTGCAAATTTATGCGCCCCCCTGTCACCAATAGTTCGGTGGCAAAGCTGTTCAGGGTGCGTCCGTCTGCGAAATGTGCGCCAATCAGGCTGCCGATGCCGTGGATATTGGCCTGTTGCCAGCCCGCGTTTTGGCAGCAGGCAATCAGGGCGTCATCAATTTGGGTGTTGGGGGCGATGCGCAGCAACATGCCCTGTGGGTTGCTGACTTTGCGAATGCTTTCGGGTTTGAACAGCTCAAAGTTTGTTTCCGGGTCGGGGGTGCGGTTGAACCGGGCGTCACAAAAGCCAAACCCACGAACACGGGCGGGCGCAGACAGGACGCAATGATCGTTTAGCAGGTGGCCCATGTGGGTGTTTTGGGCGGCGTCGGTAAATATTGCGTGGCTATGCAAAAAGGGTTTGCCCGATTGCCAGCCGATGATGATGCGCGCATCCCTGATATGGCCCGGCATTGCCGGGGTGTGGGTGGTGGAATACCACGCCACATGGGCCGCGTTCGGGGGGGCGGCGGGGATAACAAATTGCATTTGCGACATGTCCGCCCCGGCCATGGTCAGGCAGGCGCCACTTAGCCCACGGGCGGTTATTTCATGGCCAAGGGCCTGTTCAAGGGGCACGCCTGCGGGCAGTTCAAAGTCCAGATCAATCAGGCCTGTCGGGGCGAATGAATAGGGGGCCGCCGCCGGCCCTGGTTGGTTGATGTGGGTGGGCAGGGCCATCAGGAACCACCCGCTTGTTTGGTGCGTTTTTCAAGAAACACCTGCCGGACCTGTTTTTTGGTGATCTTGCCGTACCCGGATTTTGGCAATTCATCCCAAAAATGGAACTCTTTGGGCATTTTATAGCTGGCAATCAGGGGGGTAAGGTATTGTTTGATGTCGTCGCCTGATGGGGCATTCCCCGCCTTGGCCACACAGATTGCAACGCCGATTTCACCCCACTTCGGGTCCGGAATGCCGATGATCGCGACTTCGCCAATATCGCTATGTTGCAGGATTTTTTCTTCTATTTCACGGGGGTAGATGTTTGACCCACCTGAAATATACATATCCGATTCACGGCCCGTTATATAGAAATACCCCTGTTCATCCATATGGCCGATGTCGCCGGTTCTAAACCAGCCGTTCCTGAATGCCTTTTCATTTGCATCCGGGTTGTTCCAGTATCCGGCAAACACAGCCGGGCCTATAATGCAAAACTCGCCACTTTCGCCCGGGGGCAGGGGGGCGCCGTCGCCGTCCTGAATTTGCACTTGAATGCCGGTGCGCGCATAGCCGCAACTGCTGATGCGTGGGTCGTTCCCGATGGTGTGTTCAGTTGTTGGCAACACGGTGATATTGCCGGTGACCTCACCCAGCCCGAAATATTGCACCAGCACGGGGCCAAGTTTTTGCAACGCGTATTCCTGATCAACCCGGTACATAGGTGCGCCCGCATAGATCACATAGCGCAGGCTGGAATGATCCACCTGATCAACCGCCGGGTGTTCCACCAGCATTTTCAAAATGGTGGGCACGGTGAATATATTGGTGACACCGTGGGCCGCAATAAGGTGCCAGATGTCGCCCGCATCAAAGCGTTCACCACCGGGCAGGACACTAACCGCGCCGCGCGCGATTTGCAGCAGCGCGTGTATGCCAGCCCCATGGGACAGGGGGGCGACAATCAGGGATACATCCTGTTGGGTTGTGGCCGGGATCAGGTCGCATAGGTGGTTTGTTATCACAAAGGCCATTTGCCCATGGGTCAGCACCGATGCCTTGGGCTTTCCGGTGGTGCCGGATGTGAAGAATAACCAGCAGGGATCGTCGCGTTCAACATCCTGCAGGGGGGCGATCTGGCCAAGGTGTTGTTCCACCAGATCATCATAGGATGGCCCGAAATCAGCCGAACCAATAGCAATGGTAAAGCGCAGGCGCGGCGCGCAGGTGCTGGCGTGATCCGGGAAATACGAGTGGCAGATCAACCCAACCGCGCCACTGGATTCTGCCTGCCAGTCCAGATCTTGCGGGGTGCCGCGAAAATTGGCCGGTACCCAGACGGCGCCGATACGAAAACAGGCCAGCATGCTTTCAAACATCTGATTACAGTTGGATGACTGCACCAGTATCCGGTCGCCCTTTTGCACACCAAAATCATTAATCAGCGCATAGGCCATCGCGTTGATCCGGGCGGTGATCTGCTTCCAGCTCCAGCTTTGATCACCCCAGATAAAACCGGGCCGGTCCGGGTGGCGCATGGCTGTTTGATCCGCAAAATGGGCCAGGTTCATCACCCGTGTTGATACAGGCGTGATCACCGCACCAGTCATTTAACGCGCTCAAGGATTGAAACATAGTTGGACACCGCAGCACCGCCCATGTTGAACACCCCGGCCATATTGGCACCGGGGATTTGCATGCCGCCCGCGTCGCCCATCAGCTGCATCGCGGCCATGATGTGCATGGAAACACCGGTGGCCCCAATTGGGTGGCCCTTTGATTTCAGCCCCCCCGACGGGTTCACCGGCAGGCGGCCCTGTTTTGTGGTCCAGCCTTCGCGCGCGGCCTTCCAGCCCTGACCAACAGGGGTCAGGCCCATTGCTTCGTATTCGATCATTTCGGCGGTGGTGAAACAGTCATGTGTTTCCACAAGGCTAAGATCATCCAACGTGATGCCGGCCTGTGATTTCGCCTGATCCCAGGCCCGGCGCGCCCCGTCAAAGGCGGTGACTGAACGGGCGGACAGGGGGAATATGTCGTTTTGGTTGGCGCGTGCGCGAAAGCCGACGGCGCGCTGCATATCTTTTGCGGCCTCACGGCTGGCAATCACGATTGCCGCCGCGCCGTCAGACACCAGCGAACAGTCGGTGCGCCGCAGGGGGGCGGCTACGTATGGGTTTTTGTCTGACAGTGTGTTGCAAAAATCAAAGCCGAAATCTTTGCGCATATGGGCATAAGGGTTGTGCATACCGTTGGCGTGGTTTTTGGCCGCGATCATCGCCATTTCTGCGCTGTGATCACCGTATTGCTGAAAATAGGACTGGGTGATCTGGGCGAAAATACCGGCGAACCCGCCTTCGACGTCGGCCTCTTCCTTACGATAAGAGGCGGACAAAAGAATATCCCCCACATCGGCCATTGGGGTGGCTGTCATTTTTTCAGCCCCCAGCACCAGTGCAATATCGCCACGCCCGGCCTCGATGAAATCGATCGCGGTGTATAGGGCGGCCGTGCCTGTGGCACAGGCGTTTTCGGTGTGGATGGCAGGGGTATTTTGCAGCTCTGGCATGGCGGTGCTGATCAGCGCACCTTCGAAACCCTGTTTTGAAAAGCCACTGTTCAGCACGCCAATGGCGGCGAAATCCACGTCCTGTGGGGCGACGCCAGCATGTTCAAGCGCACCATATCCGACCTCACCAATCAGGGTTTCAATGTCGGGGGCGTCGCTTTTGCCAAATGCGGAATGTGCCCAGCCGACGATCACGCTGTCTGTGGTCATTTTGGGTGGCCTTTCACTGTGTTGGGGGGCGGGGTGCCTGCGACCTTAAAATTATCCAAGGTGTTGGGCTTTGTAAATATTGTGTCGCCATTCATTTGCCCTGCGGGTGGTGGAACGGTCAAAACCCCGGCGTTGTGTCGCGCAGGATATTTTTTTGCACCTTGCCCATGGTATTGCGCACCAGTTCATCCACGAACACAACCTTTTTTGGCAGTTTAAAGGCGGCCAGTTCTTTGCGCAGGGTGTCGGTGATCCATTGTGGTGTAACACTGGCCCCGGTCTGCAAAACAACCACCGCGACCACCGCTTCGCCCAGATCGGGGTGGGGCAGGCCGATAACGGCGCTTTCCAGCACGCCATCCAGCCCGTCAATCGCGGTTTCCACTTCTTTGGGGTAGACATTCAGGCCGCCACTAATGATCAGGTCTTTGGCGCGGCCAACAATCTGGACATAGCCATCATCCCCAATGATGCCCATATCCCCGGTGATGAAAAACCCGTTTTCACGCAGCTCGGCGGCGGTTTTATCGGGCATTTTCCAGTAACCAAGAAACACATTCGGGCCGCGCACCTCAAGTATGCCGATCTGGCCGGGGGCGACCTGCGCCCCGGTTTCCGGGGCAGTCGCGATAACTTCAACCCCGTTTAGCGCAGGGCCAACTGCCCCGGGCCGGCGATCCCCTGCATAGGGGTTGCTGGTGTTCATGGATGTTTCTGTCATGCCATAGCGTTCCAGAATTTTATGACCTGTGCGCTGCTCAAATTCCCTATGGGTGTCGCCGGATAAGGGCGCGCTGCCGGACACAAACAGGCGCATATTTGCGCATATATCCCTTGTGAACCGGGCGTCCCCAAGCAGGCGGGTGTAATAGGTTGGCACCCCCATCATCGCGGTTGCATCGGGCAGGGCGCGCAGGACCGGGTTCAGGTCAAAACGGGGCAAAAAGATCATCGCCCCACCCGCAATCAGGGTGATATTCACCGCAACAAACAGGCCGTGGGTGTGGAAAATTGGCAATACATGCAGCAGGGTGTCGTTTGCGTTAAACTGCCACGCGTCGGTCAGGGCAACGGCATTAGACAACAGGTTATCGCCCGAAAGCATCGCGCCCTTTGAACGCCCGGTGGTGCCCGATGTGTAAAGTATGGCCGCCAGATCACCGCCACCGCGCGCAACCGTTTCAAATGTTGCCGGTTGGGTTTTGGCCAGATTTGCCAGATCACCAGCGCCATCGGCGTCAAGTGTTGAAACGGATGCGCCGTGCCGGTCTGCAATCTTTTGCACATCAACCCGGTGCGCGGGATCACACAGGATCACGGCTGGCTTGGCGTCACTGACAAAATAATCCAGCTCAGCCGGGGTATAGGCGGTGTTCAGCGGCAACAATACAAACCCGGCCCGGATGCAGGCCAGATAGACCACCAGTGCCTGTGGTGACTTTTCAACCTGCAGGGCGACCCTGTCACCGGGTTTTGCCCCCAGCTGTGCCAGTGCATGGGCATAACGCGCGGACAGGTCCAGTGTTTGGCGATAGCTCCAGCAGCCACCCCCGGGCAGTTTCAGGAATGTTGCGTCACTGTTCAGGTGGCGGGCCAACAGGGCGTCAAACAGTGGGTTGGACATGATCACAGGCTCCGCGGTGGTTTTCGCCTAGGCAGAACAGCTTGCCCCGCCCAGCACACAGAACTTGGCACAATGGGGGTGGTTCAGGGCCACCGCCCCCTCGGCGTCGGCCAGTGTTGGGCCAAGTTCGAATTCTTTTGAATAGGCCAGCAAGGTGCAGGCCAGAACCGCAGGGCGATCGGCGCCTTTGCGTTTTACGACCATGCGTGACGATGAACACATCACCTGATCGGGTGTCTTGCCCAAAATGCCCCAGCAGGCGGTGGTGATTTCGGGCACATCGACCCGTTCATCCATTTCCGGGAACAGCACGGTTTGGCCGGGGTCTCTGGCATCAATGTCAAAGCCATGTTTGGCAAAAAATGCGCCATAGGCCGCGCGGGATGTGGCGTCGTCCTCGCCCCAGACGGTGCGCCCGGCAACGGCCATGTTCAACCCGTTGTCACGTAGCCACTGCATGCCCTCAAGTGTTTTTGCAAAGCTGCCCGTGCCCCGTTCTTTGTCGTGCAGATCGGGGGACCAGTGGTCCACCGAAATACGTAAGGTTAGACGATTACCAAATTCATCATGCAGGTCTTTTAGCCCCGCGCGCATGGTTTTGCGCATCATCGGACGCATGGCGTTGGTCAGGATCAGCACCTTGTAACCTGCTTGCAGCGCAAGCCGGGCCATCGCGATCATTTCAGGGTTCAAAAAGGGTTCGCCACCGGTAAAACCAATTTCCCTGACCGGCCAGTTGCGCGTCTTGATCTGGGACAGGTAATCGGCCACTTCGGCGGCTGTGATATAGACCAGACGGTCGTTGCTGGGCGAACTTTCAATATAACAGTTTTCACAGGTGATGTTGCACAGGGTGCCGGTGTTGAACCACAATGTTTCCGGGTTGCTTAAGGCAACGGTTGCGCGGTCTTCGCCCTTGGCGGTGGTTTTTGGGTCTTCAAACTTGTCGAATGCGTTTGCCGTGGTTGCCTGAATATTCATACTTTGCCGCTTTTCCCTGTACAGTTTGCAACAGGTATAACGTGAGGCCAGCCAATAAAACCCCAAAGGGAAATCCCTGACGTGGTTGTGAAGCGCGACGGGAGTGCTAGACTTTGATTGCTGGCGTCGGTATGACGCGGCGTTAGCGCTAACAACATTTGCGCAAGCGCCTGTAACAGATGAATTTGGAGTTGAAAGATGGTTTCGCGCGTAATTCCGGTAGAACGCTTTGATCTGGTGATTTTCGGGGGCACGGGGGACTTGGCCCGGCGTAAAATTTTACCGGGTTTGCACCGGCGTTATCTGGCCGGACAAATGCCGGAAGATTCGCAAATAATCGGCGCGGCGCGGGCCGATCTGGATGAACAGGGATACCGTGACCTGATCCGTGATGCGATCAAGGAATTTGGTGATCCGAAAGATCAGGACGAAACCCGTCTTGGGGATTTTCTTAATCATATCAGTTACGTGTCAATCGACGCCACTGGTGAAAAGGGGTGGGGCACGCTGGCCGAAAAAATCCGACCCGGGCTGATCCATGCCTATTATTTCTCGGTTGGGCCGGGCCTGTTTGGCGATCTGGCAGAGCGTTTGCACAAACACGGCATTGCCGACGAACGCAGCCGCATCGTGGTGGAAAAACCCTTTGGCCATGATCTGGAAAGTGCGCGCGCCCTGAACCGGGTTCTGGCTGAACATTTTGACGAATGTCAGGTTTACCGGATTGACCATTACCTTGGCAAAGAAACCGTGCAAAACCTGATGGCGGTCCGTTTTGCCAATATCCTGTTTGAACCACTTTGGAATTCCCAATACGTCGATCACATTCAGATCACGGTTTCAGAAACCGTTGGGGTCGGCGGGCGTGGTGCCTATTATGACAAATCCGGCGCGATGCGCGACATGGTGCAAAACCACCTGATGCAGTTACTGTGCCTGATTGCGATGGAACCCCCCAGCCGCTTTGGCCCCGATGAGGTGCGCGATGAAAAACTGAAAGTGATCCGCGCGCTTGAACCGGTCGATCCCCACCACATTGTGCGTGGCCAATACAGCGCGACGGCGGATGAGCCGTCTTACCGTGATGACGCCGGTGATCCGCGCAGCCTGACTGAAAGTTTTATCGCCCTGAAATGCCATATTTCCAACTGGCGTTGGTCAGGGACGCCGTTTTATTTGCGCACCGGCAAAAAGCTAAAGGCCCGCGAAAGCGAAATTGTGGTTGTGTTCAAGGACGCACCGCACCTGATTTTCGGACAGGAAAGCGGGCAGCACTGTAATACGCTGGCAATCCGGTTGCAGCCAAACGAAGGCATGACCCTTGGCATGACCATCAAAGACCCCGGTCCGGGGGGGATGCGCCTGATTGATGTGCCGCTGGACATGACTTTTGCCGAGGCACTTGGCGAAGATATTGACGATGCGCCCGACGCCTATGAACGCCTGATCATGGATGTGATGCGCGGCAATCAAACCCTGTTCATGCGCGGTGACGAGGTTGAGGCCGCATGGGGCTGGACCGATCCGATTATTGCAGGCTGGCAAGACCGCGGCGAGGTGCCAAAACCCTATGATGTTGGAAGTAGCGGGCCAGAAGATGCCATGATGTTGATGCACCGTGACGGGCGGCGCTGGCGGGAGATAAAAGAATGAAGTTCATTGAATATGCCGATCGTGAAATGATGATGATCGATCTGGCCAATGTTTTGGCTGGTGATTTGGAACAGGCGTTGCTTCAGGCGGGCACGGTTAGTCTGGTGGTGCCCGGTGGCACCACGCCGGGGCCGATATTTGATTATCTGTGCGCCGCTGATCTGGACTGGTCGCGGGTGCGGGTGATGCTAAGCGATGAACGCTGGGTGCCCGAAGGCAGCGAGCGTTCAAATACCCGGCTGATCCGTGAACGTTTGTTAGTTGGGCGCGCGGCTGCGGCCACATACCTGCCGCTATATGCAAGGGCCGAAAAGCCCGAAGAAAAACTGTCAGAACTGGCGCAGGCGATAACACCCCATCTGCCGATTTCGGTGTCTTTGCTGGGGATGGGGGCCGATATGCACACGGCGTCCCTGTTTCCCGGCGCGGATCAGTTGGCCCGTGCCCTGGCGCCTGATGCGCCGGTTCTGGTGGCCATGCGGGCCCCCGGCGCGCCTGAGCCACGCATAACCTTAAGTGCGCCGGTGTTAGACGGGGCAATGGCGAAACATCTGGTGATCACAGGGGCCGAAAAACGCGCCGCGTTTGAGGTGGCAAAAACCACGACCGACCCGATGATCGCACCCGTTTCGGCCGTAATGAACGGCGCAACAATCCATTGGGCGGCCTGAATATGAACTGGGATCAATTGAATGCCCATCACGCCACAGTAAAGGGCCGGGCAATCCTTGATTTATTCACTGACGGGCGTGCGCAGGATTTTTCGGCACAAACCGATGGTTTGTTGTTTGATTATTCAAAGACAAATATTGATGGTCAAACACGGGATATGTTGTTGGGGCTGGTCGAAGATGCTGAATTAACCAGGCGCCGTAAGGCCATGTTTACAGGCGAAAAAATAAATGAAACCGAGGGGCGTGCGGTTCTGCATACTGCCCTGCGAAATCTGGATGGCGGGCCGGTTCTGGTTGACGGTCAGGACGTTATGCCGGGGGTTCTGGATACGCTGGACCGGATGTCGGATTTTGCGCAAAAGCTGCGTTCTGGTGATATTGCCCCTGTTGGCGGCGGGCGGTTTAGCGATGTGGTGAATATTGGCATTGGGGGGTCCGATCTGGGGCCTGCGATGGCCTGTCTGGCGCTTGCGCCCTATCATGACGGACCGCGTTGTCATTTTGTGTCAAACGTGGATGGGGCCCATATACATGATGTTCTAAAGGGGCTGGACCCGGCCACGACCCTGATCATTGTGGCGTCCAAAACATTCACCACCATTGAAACCATGACCAATGGGGCCACGGCCCGCGACTGGTTGGCGGCAAGTCTTGGGGACGGGATGGTTGGGGCCCATTTGGCGGCCCTGTCGTCGGCCACGGACAAAACCACCCAGTGGGGCATTGATCCGGCGCGGGTGTTCGGTTTTGAAGACTGGGTTGGCGGGCGCTATTCCCTGTGGGGGCCAATTGGGTTGTCCCTGATGATTGCAATCGGGCCGGAAAATTTCCGCGATTTCCTGCGTGGCGCACAGGCGATGGATCAGCATTTTCAAGTGGCACCGATGGCAGACAACATGCCGGTTATGCTGGCGCTGGTTGGGATTTGGCACAACCAGATTTGTGGCTACGCCACCCGCGCGGTCTTACCCTATGATCAGCGCCTAATCCGTTTACCGGCGTATTTTCAACAGCTTGAGATGGAAAGTAACGGTAAACGAGTGTCATTGGACGGCGCTGATCTGGTGCAAAATTCAGGCCCTGTGGTCTGGGGGGAACCGGGCACAAACGGCCAGCATGCGTTTTATCAGCTTATCCATCAGGGCACGCGCGTTGTGCCCTGCGAATTTATGGTGGCCGCACAGGGCCATGAACCGGAACTGGACCATCAGCACCGATTATTGATGGCCAATTGTCTGGCACAATCAGAGGCCCTGATGACGGGGCGATCGTTAGATCAGGCGCGCGATATTATGGCCGCAAAGGGTTTGGCCGGGTCAGAACTTGACCGACAGGCCCGCCACCGGGTGTTTCCGGGCAACCGGCCGTCATGCACGCTGGTCTATCCTATGTTGACGCCTTTTGTTTTAGGGCAAATCATCGCGCTATATGAGCATCGGGTGTTTGTGGAAGGGGTTATTTTGGGGCTGAATTCCTATGACCAATGGGGGGTTGAGCTGGGTAAGGAGCTGGCCGTGGCGCTGGAACCAATTGTGTCGGGGGTTGAAGGGGCGGCGCAAAAGGATGGTTCAACCCAGATGTTGGTTAAATATTTACGCGGGCTGGCGTGATTTAACGGTGCGCCCATAGGGCGCAGGTTTTTTAGCGCTACGCGCGATTTCGCTCCGCTTGGGGATATTTTTCGAAGAAGAAACGGGGGATTGGAGCGGGTGAAGGGAATCGAACCCTCGTATTCAGCTTGGGAAGCTGCTGCTCTACCATTGAGCTACACCCGCTTTATGCGCCTGACGTAGTCAAAGGTGCCTTGATGGTCAAGCCGTCAACGGCGGCGGCGGCGGCGTTTTGTGCCCGGTTTATCGCCACCGGCTGTATTAAAGGATACATCTGGCAGGGTGACCAGTTTGCCAAGGTTGCTAAATACCTCAGAACTATGGGGAATTGCGGTTGCGGCGATGAAATGTTCCTGAAACCGGGGTTCTATTGCGGTTTCGATTTTGGTGATCTGGTGAACGGTTTTTTCAATTTTCAGGCGTTCGGAAATGTTGCACAGGGCGATGCGCGCCCCGGTTCCGGCGGCATTGCCGGCTGATGTTACCCGATCAAGTGGCACGTCCGGGATCATCCCCAGAACCATGGCGTGTTTTGCCGAAATATGGGCGCCAAACGCCCCGGCCAGCACCACCCGGTCAACCGTATCTACGCCCATTTCGTCCATCAGCAGGCGGGCACCGGCATAAAGCGCGGATTTGGCCAGTTGGATGGCGCGGATATCTGCCTGGGTGACAGTGATTTGTGGCCCGCCATTGGCGCCACCGTCATGGAGCAAATAGGCATGGGTGCGGCCCTGTGGGATTGAACGCGCGCTGCCGGTTTGTTCGGCTGATCCGATCAGGCCTGATGCATCCATCAATCCGGCCATGCGCATTTCTGCGATCACTTCGATGATACCTGATCCACAGATGCCGGTGATGCCGGTGTTTGCGATGATGTCGTCAAAACCCGGTTCATCCGACCACAGGTCTGACCCGATAACCTGAAAACGGGGTTCTTTGGTGACCGGGTCAATGGTGACGTGTTCAATCGCGCCGGGGGCGGCCCGTTGGCCGGAACTGATCTGGGCCCCTTCAAACGCCGGGCCGGTTGGTGATGAACAGGCCAGCACCTGCGATTTATTGCCAAGCAGAATTTCGGCATTGGTCCCAACATCAATGATCAGTACCAGATCATCGGAATTATAGGGTTCCTGTGACAGGGCCACGGCGGCGGCGTCTGCCCCCACGTGCCCGGCAATACAAGGCAGGATATAGGCCCGCGCTGTGGGGTTGATTGCACCAATGCCCAGTTCACCCACCCCAAGGGACAGGGAATTTGATGTGGCCAGTGCGAACGGGGCCTGACCCAGTTCCACCGGGTCAATACCCAACAGCAGGTGATGCATGACGGGGTTGCAGACAAACACGGTTTCCATGATCTGCCGGGGGTCAACATCGGCATCTTTTGCGATGCTTGCCGCCAGATTGTTAAGCGCGCTTCTGACCTCAGCCGTCATTTCACGGTCGCCACCGGGGTTCATCATGGCGTAGGATACCCTGCTCATCAAATCTTCACCAAAGCGGATCTGGGGGTTCATGATACCGGCCGACCCGATGACTGTGCCATTGCGCAGATCACACAGGTGGGCGGCGATTGTTGTTGACCCCAGATCAATGGCCAGCCCGTAAAGCCGCCCGTCGAAATAACCCGGCCATATGTCCAGCAGGCGTTCATCGGCCGTTGTGTGATCGCGAAATAGGGCAACCGTCAGCGCCCATTTGCCCTTGCGCAGGGTGGATTGCAGGCGGTTCAAAACGGTAAGGTCGGCACGGATTTCACCAACGCCCCACTGATCCTGCAGGGCCTTTTTCAGACGCTCAAAATCCCCGGTCGGGGTGTGCATATCGGGTTCAGGGACCTCGACATAATAAAGCCGCGTGGCCGGGTCCATTGTTATATCATGGGCGGTTGCCTCTTTGCGGACCACCTGTTTGTGAACCTGGCTTTCGGGGGGCACATCGATAACCACATCCCCCTGAATAGTGGCCTGACACCCCAGACGGCGGCCCGCCAAAAGGCCGCGTTTGTCCTGATAACGTTGTTCCACCGCGTTCCAGTCGGACAGGGCCGTTTCACTGACCCTTACCCCGTGTTTGGGGAATTCGCCAAAGCTGGGGGTGATCTGACACTTGGAACATATGCCGCGCCCGCCGCACACACTGTCCAGATCAACGCCCAGTTTGCGCGCAGCTGTCAGAACGGGTGTTCCCACCGCAAAGCGGCCGCGTTTACCAGAGGGGGTAAAGATCACAAGTGGGTCTTGTGTCATGGGGCATTTCCGTTTCGGTTTGGTTTTTCAGGATAATAACGAAATGGGGGCCAAGATATAGTCGGCACAAGGTATTTAATTTCTTGGGCGCGTCATTTTATGCCCAGAATTTCAATCCCAAGGACCCAAACCAGAATGGGCACCGGCGAAACCGCCAGTATGATCGTCAACACCATAAGCCACGGGGTGAAAAGACGCGACAGGCCAGCCATCAGGCATATACCACCGCCACCCCCAATTACCGCATTGCCCGGCAGGTTCAACAACAGGGCAAGCGTCACATACCGGAAATTTATCGCGATTTTGCGCAGCCAGCGTGGCAGGCGCGCGCGCAGCAGGTCAAGGCGTTCATCTTCAGTCAGGTCTTTACTGCTTTCAAGAAACGCACAGGCCCGGTGCATTCGAAGGTCCAGAAACACCCTGTGCAACCAGTCATAGCTTAGGAAACGCCCGGCGAAATAGGCAACGCACAGCCCGGTGACGGTGGCAAGATAGACCACCGGCACCACCTCTGCGCCACGGATCATCATCAGGGATACGCCGATTTCAATGCCCGGAACGAACGGCAGGGCCATCAATGCGGCGTAAGCCAGAACCACAACAACCAACATGCCGCCCAGCACAGCACTTTGTTGACCGGGGGGCAGGGATGCGGTTTGTGTTTCAACCCACTGGATCAAAAAATGCGCACCAAACGCAATGGCAACAATGACGCCAAGGCGGATTACTGACTTAACAAAGGCAGAATTGATCATTGGCGACGCGTGTTTGATGACATTCCCCCTTGGGGGAACCTTATGCCTATAAAATACCCGCCGCCAAGGCGTAAATGGCCGAGATCAAGAGTTATGGGAACCCCAGCGGCAGCGATCAAATTCAGCAAATTTTTGCATTTCCTCGGCCTGTCCCACCGGGATGATCCGGGAACATCCTTCAAACCCGTTTTCGGTTTCAAAAACGCTGACAATTCCGTCGCTTGCGGCTGTGCTGGACGAACAAAGCTGTTCCCCCGGCTTCAGGTTCGAAACCACACGTTCGCCTTCACGGGTTTCAGCCGTAAAGAAATGTGGCTTTTCGGATGTGTTCACAACGCAAAACCCATCTTGGGGCACCTGCATCGTGGCCGTTGAAAAGGTTGAAAGATAGGCAATGATGGCGCGCCGGTCATTTTCTGATTTCAGCTTAAATTTCATCTTTGCCTTGGCCCTTGGGTCATCCAGAACCGTGCGCAGGTATTTGGTGGGGTCCGCCAGATAGTCCAGAACGGTTTCTTCGGACCAGACCAGACCAGCAGCCCCTGCCGCCTTCATCGATTTGGAGTATTTGTAATTTTCAAATGTTCCGGCTGTTCGCCCGATCACCCCGTCCAACACCGGGCCGACGCTGTTTTTTGCGTCGGGCCCGACCTTGTGGCAGGCAGCACATTTCTTAAATATTTTTTCGCCGTCCTGTGCGGACTGTGCCAGTGATGGCCCGGCAATAACGCCCACTGCCAAAGCTGTTGATACAATAATTTTCATCATGACCCTCCATGGTTTTGTGACTTTTTCGATGTGGCGCGCTGGATGTCCAATCAATTTCCCACACGAACGGATCACCTGTTCGTCATGACAATGTGAAAATAGTTGGTTGGCTATTCAACCAACAGATCAGGCACACAGGGGTACGAATTTACACAGTGGAGAGAATTCATGAGATCTTTTATTGCGGCTGGTGCGATTGCCCTGGGTGTCCTTACAACACCCCTTAGCGCACAAGATATGATGCCGTTTGGCACAGACCATGACGTGGGCTATGCGGGTTTGTTATGGGATGTGATGGTATCGTCCGGTTATGCCGGTGAAGGCGCCATTCAGTCCCTGCCATATGATGGCACACCGCCCCATGGCATGATGCTGGAAACCTTTTATGCAAAAGGCACCATTGACGGGCATACTGGTGATCTGATCATCAAACGTAACTATGGCCCCGAAGGTGTTACCGCCGACGATATTCTGGCCAACCCGGCCAAGCACCTTGGTGCGATCACCGTTATGTTCCGCCGCGAAGCCGGGTATGACGACGATAATGCCAACTGGTTCTGGGCCAAGTATCTGCCAGACGGATCACTGGACAAAAACCCCAAGGGCATGATGTTGGCGGGTCGGGTTGCCAAGGGCGCCGATCAGGGTTGTATCGCATGCCATGCGGGCGAAGACGATTATGTCTTTACCTCAGACGCCATCAAATAAATTGCTTTGATAACCTAAAAAGGGCGGTCAGTTGGCCGCCCTTTTTGTTTGTCTGGATGGTTTAGCGGCCACTGCGGCTGAATGCGCCGCGCA
>DAOURA010000099.1 GCA_030625325.1 Marinosulfonomonas sp. | reverse complement strand
ACGGGGTGCTTTTCGTGGCGCAATTGACGTGAAATCACGCCCCCTGTCGGTTGACCCTGCCAAGGTGCGGGGCTAAACCCACAATCGAGCAAAATACATGGGGCTTTCCCCATAAAAGGAGCCACACGTGGAAGAGCTGCTTCGAAATTACCTGCCCATCATCATTTTTCTGGCTGTTGCCATCGCGCTTGGCCTTGTTTTGGTCTTTGCTGCGGTGTTCATCGCGGTCAGCAACCCGGACCCTGAAAAGGTTAGTACATACGAATGCGGTTTCAACGCCTTTGACGACGCACGCATGAAATTCGACGTGCGGTTTTATCTGGTGGCGATCCTGTTCATCATATTTGATCTGGAAATTGCATTTCTTTTCCCCTGGGCGGTTGCGTTCAAGGATGTTGGGGTGCTTGGATTTTGGTCAATGATGGTGTTTTTGGGGGTGCTTACAATCGGGTTCGCCTATGAATGGAAGAAGGGGGCACTGGAATGGGACTAGATACAGGTGTCAACACCGCCGGGGGCGACAAAGAGGTCGCAACACAGGCCCTGAACCGGGAATTGCAGGATAAGGGTTTTCTGCTGACCTCAACCGAAGACATCATCAACTGGGCGCGCACCGGGTCTTTGCACTGGATGACCTTTGGTCTGGCGTGCTGTGCGGTTGAAATGATGCACTGCGCGATGCCGCGTTATGACATGGAACGCTTCGGGACCGCACCGCGTGCGTCCCCGCGCCAGTCTGATCTGATGATCGTGGCTGGAACCCTGACCAACAAGATGGCACCCGCCCTGCGCAAGGTTTACGACCAGATGCCGGAACCGCGCTATGTTCTGTCGATGGGGTCGTGCGCCAATGGCGGTGGGTATTACCACTATTCCTATTCCGTGGTGCGTGGCTGTGACCGGATTGTTCCGGTTGATGTCTATGTGCCCGGCTGCCCGCCAACGGCAGAGGCACTGTTATACGGCCTGTTCCAGTTGCAACGCAAAATCCGCCGCACCGGCACCATTCAAAGGTAGTCCCCAGATGAGCGAACAGATGAACGAACTGGGCACCCATATTGAACTAAAGCGCCCCGACTGCGTGCTTGGCTGGGATGTGATCCATGGGGAACTGACGGTCAACGTGCCGCTTGCGTCGATCCACGCGTTTGTGGAGTTTTTGAAAACCGACCGTACCTGTCAGTTTTCGTCGCTGGTGGATATCACGGCGGTGGATCACCCGGGGCGCGACGCGCGCTTTGACGTGGTTTTCCATTTTCTGTCGATGTACCAGAACCACCGCATCCGGGTCAAAGTGGCCGTGCGCGAAGACGACATGGTGCCCTCAATCACGGACATCCACCCAAGCGCCAACTGGTTTGAGCGGGAAGTGTTCGACATGTTTGGCATTTTATATTCCGGCCACCCGGACCTGCGCCGCCTGCTGACTGATTATGGCTTTCGCGGCCACCCCCTGCGTAAGGATTTCCCAACCACGGGCTATAACGAAGTGCGCTATGACGAGGCCCTGAAGCGTGTGGTTTATGAGCCGGTTAATTTGGTTCAGGAATACCGTCAGTTTGACTTTATGTCACCGTGGGAAGGGGCCGAATACATCCTGCCGGGTGATGAAAAATCTGATGCCAAAGCGGGGGCAAAGGGCTAGTGGCCACAGACCCCACATTAATGTTTTGCGTTGGCGCAACCAAGGCTGGCACCAGTTGGTTGTACGAATTTCTGCACGGCCACCCCAGCGTGCATCTGCGTGGGGTGAAGGAACTGCACTATTTTGATGTGCAGGAGCGCCAATCCCAAAGCCACCACATCGGTGAAATCCAAAAACGTATCGGTTCATTTTCAAACCGTTTGGCTGGCAAAACCGACGCCCGGCGCGCCCAGTTGCAGGGCCAGATCGTTGACAGTTATGACCTGATAGACCTGTTTGAACGTGACGGCGAAGATACCGCCGCCTATCTGGGTTATCTAAATCACGGGCGCAACCAACAGGGCGTGATTGGCGATATCACCCCGGCCTATGGGCTGTTGTCGGTTGAACGGCTGGCAAAGATGGCCAAACTGGCGGTGAAAACCCGCTTTATCTATATACTGCGTGACCCGGTTGACCGGCTTTGGTCACATATCCGTATGATTGCCGGGCGCAAATCTGTGGGTTCGAAAAATGTGCAGGGCAAGGCCGACGAGATCTTTGCGGGCATGGGCCAGCAAAACCACCGCGACATCTGGGACCGCAGCGATTATCGCGGTGCCCTGACCCGCCTGAACGCAGCCCTGGATCCTTCCCAGCTTTTGGTTTTGTTTTATGAAGAGCTGTTTTCCTATAGTGCGATCGAACGGATTTGTGAATTTCTGGGCATTCCGTTGATGCGTGCAAAACTGGGTGTTCCGGTCCACGTTGGCCCGGACGCAACCATGACCGACAACCAACGCAGGCAGGCACAGCTTTGGCTGGCGCCGCAATATGAATACGTGAACAACAGGCTGGGCAACGTCCCGGCCGAATGGCAAGCCAATATGTCAGGGGCCACATTATGATGGACGCTAGCTTTGAAGACACGCTGACCGGCGAACAGAAAATTCGCAACTTCAACATCAACTTTGGCCCGCAGCACCCTGCGGCCCACGGTGTTTTGCGGATGGTTCTGGAACTGGACGGTGAAATCGTCACCCGCGCCGACCCCCATGTGGGCCTGTTGCACCGGGGTACCGAAAAGCTGATGGAAAGCCGTACCTACCTGCAAAACCTGCCCTTTCTGGACCGGCTGGATTACGTGGCACCAATGAACCAGGAACACGCCTGGTGTCTGGCCATCGAAAAACTGACCGGCACCGAAATTCCACGCCGCGCCAGCCTGATCCGGGTGCTGTTTTGTGAAATTGGCCGGGTGCTTAGCCACCTGCTAAACGTGACCACACAGGCCAACGATGTCGGGGCGCTGACCCCGATCCTGTGGGGTTTTGAAGAGCGCGAAAAGCTGATGGTTTTTTATGAACGCGCCTGTGGTTCCCGCCTTCACGCCAACTATTTCCGCCCTGGCGGTGTGCATCAGGACCTGCCTGCGGCGCTGCTGAACGATATCGACGCATGGGCGCTGGAATTCCCGAAAGTGCTGGATGACATGGAAGGGCTGCTGACTGAAAACCGCATTTTCAAACAGCGCAACGCCGACATTGGCATCATTAGCGAACAGGACATCCTTGACTGGGGCTATTCCGGGGTGATGGTGCGCGGATCAGGCCTGGCCTGGGATTTGCGCCGTAGCCAACCCTATGAATGCTATGATGAATTTGATTTCCAGATCGCGATCGGCAAAAATGGCGACTGCTATGACCGGTATCTGGTGCGCATGGCGGAAATGCGTGAAAGCCTGAAAATAATTCATCAGGCAATCGAAAAACTTAACAACGAACCCGGCGATGTGCTGGCCCGGGGTAAGCTGACCCCACCCAAGCGCGATGACATGAAAACCAACATGGAAAGCCTGATCCATCACTTCAAACTCTATTCCGAAGGCTTCCATGTGCCCGCCGGCGAAGTTTACGCCGCGGTCGAGGCCCCAAAGGGTGAATTTGGCGTCTACATGGTGTCGGATGGGTCCAACAAACCCTACCGCGCTAAGATCCGTGCGCCGGGTTTCTTGAACATGCAATCGATGGACTACGTGACTCGTGGCCATCAACTGGCCGATGTTGCCGCGATCATCGGGACGATGGACATTGTGTTTGGCGAGGTGGACAGATGATCACATTCGCTGCCCCCCGCTTTCATCTTTGCTCAAATATCCCCGCCGGAGGCATCTGTCATTGCCCCCGTCGCCCACGCCCGTTTTTTAAGGAAGCCTGTTAAATGCTGCGCCGCCTACACCCAAACCAGCCGGAAAGCTTTGCCTTCACCCCCGCCAACCAAAAGTGGGCTGAAACGCAGTTAACAAAATACCCCGAAGGCCGGCAGGCCAGCGGGGTCATTCCGCTGCTCTGGCGCGCCCAGGAACAGGAAGGCTGGCTATCCAAACCGGCCCTTGAACATATCGCCGATATGCTTGGCATGGCCCATATCCGGGTGCTGGAAGTGGCCACATTCTATTTTATGTTCCAGCTTCAACCTGTTGGTTCTGTTGCCCATATTCAGGTCTGTGGCACCACGTCCTGCATGATTTGCGGCGCTGAAGACCTGATTGGTGTTTGCCAGAACAAAATTGCCGCCCAACCGCACGAACTGTCCGCTGATGGTAAGTTCAGCTGGGAAGAGGTCGAATGCCTCGGTTCCTGTTCAAACGCGCCGATGGCCCAGATCGGCAAAGATTATTACGAAGACCTGACAACCGAACGTTTGGGTGAAATCATTGACGAACTGGCCGCTGGCCGCGTGCCCACACCGGGCCCGCAAAACGGCCGTTATGCCGCTGAACCGCTAAATGGTTTGACCAGCCTGACCGAATACGAAAGCGGGCGCACCCAACATAACGCGAGCGTCGCCCTTGCCAACAGCATCGGTGACACCGTCAAACGCATTGACGGCACAGAAATCCCCCTGACTGCCCCATGGCTGGGCGGCAAAAAGCGCAAATCTGCCCCCAAGGCGGCGCCTAAGAAGGCCGCCCCCAAGGCCACGACAAAACCCGCGGCACCTGCCGGTAAGGCCAAAAAGCCCAAGGTCAGAAAAACCGCGCGTAAGTCCGGTGCGGATGATCTGAAGATGATCAGCGGTGTTGGGCCAAAGCTGGAAAAATTGCTGAACTCGCTTGGGTTCTTTCATTTTGATCAGGTTGCAAAATGGACCAGCGAAGAAATTACCTGGGTTGATGAAAACCTGACCGGGTTCAAGGGGCGCGCCACACGTGACAATTGGGTTGAGCAGGCGAAAACCCTTGCCGATGGCGGCGAAACGGAATTTTCCAAACGCGCCAAATATTAAGACAAATGCGCAAAGCATAAACGACGATGAACCGGGAGAGAATGAATGAACACTGAAGACACCAATGACACAGGCAAAATCTGGGGGCTGTCGGCAATCGTCGGTGTTCTGGCATTTTTGATTCTGAAATTCCTGGTTGGCTATGCGTTCTGGCCGGCACTTTTGCTGGCAATTCTAATTGGTATTCTTGTGGCCATCCTGATTTGGCTGGGCTTTTACCGTGGTGATGATGCGGACACTGCTGCTTCACCCACCAATTCCCCGGCGCAGGCCGCCACGTCTGACGCGGCCACAACACAAACCCCGGCTGCACCTGCATCGACCCCGGCCAAAGCGGCGGCAAAACCCACCGCGAAAAAGCCTGCGGCAAAGAAAGCGGCTGCTAAAAAGCCAGCAGCTAAGAAGCCAGCCGCCAAGGCCGCAGCAAAACCTGCCGCCAAGAAGGCCGCAACCAAGAAACCAGCGACTAAGAAGCCCGCCGCAAAAGCCGCCGCTAAGCCTGCGGCCACAACGGCCGCCAAGCCAGCAGCTAAGAAACCAGCCGCCAAGGCCGCCCCAAAAACAGCCGCCAAAAAGCCAGCCGCGAAACCAGTGGCAAAAGATGGCAAGCCACCGCTTTTGAAAAAGGCCCGCGCAGGTGGCGCGGATGATCTGAAACAAATCAAAGGTGTCGGCCCCGGTCTGGAAAAAACCCTGAATGAACTGGGCTTTTACCACTTTGATCAGGTTGCAGGCTGGCGCAAGAAAGAAATTGAATGGGTTGATGAACGCCTGAAATTCAAGGGCCGCATTGTGCGCGACGACTGGGTCAAACAGTGCAAATCCCTTGCCAAGGGTGAAGCAACTGAATTTTCAAAGCGCGTCACAAAGGGCGACGTTTATAAAGGTTAGGTGACACTTGGGCTCTGAGGACGAACAAAAACTGCAACGCAAGACACGGATGGTTTCCGTTGTTATTGCTGTGACGGTAATTGTCTGGCTTGGGGCCCAGTATATCGGGAAAAGCTATGGGCTGGCGGGTCGCTATGCCCTGCTTTTTGACTTTGCAGCACTTGCGGCCTTCTTTTGGTCGTTGGTGGTGATCTATCAGGTTTGGCGGCAACGCCGGGAAAATTAGGAACGTGAACATGCTGAAAGATCAGGATCGGATCTTTACCAATCTATACGGAATGCACGACCGCACCCTTGCCGGTGCCCGGGCGCGCGGCCATTTTGATGGCACCGATCGCATCATCAAAAAGGGCAGTGACTGGATCATTGACCAGATGAAGGCGTCGGGTCTGCGCGGACGTGGCGGGGCGGGTTTTCCCACCGGTCTGAAATGGTCGTTCATGCCCAAGGAAAGCGATGGTCGCCCAAGTTATCTGGTGATCAACGCGGACGAAAGCGAACCTGCGACCTGCAAAGACCGCGAAATTATGCGCCACGATCCCTATACGTTGATCGAGGGGGCTTTGATTGCGTCTTTTGCGATGGGGGCGCACACCAGCTATATTTATATTCGCGGTGAATACATTCGCGAACGCGAAGCCCTGCAAGCGGCGATTGACGAATGTTATGATGCGGGTTTGCTGGGCAAAAATGCCGCCAAATCCGGCTGGGATTTTGATCTTTTTGTTCACCACGGGGCGGGGGCCTATATCTGTGGTGAAGAAACCGCATTGCTTGAAAGTCTTGAGGGCAAAAAGGGCATGCCCCGGATGAAGCCACCGTTTCCGGCGGGCGCGGGCCTTTATGGTTGCCCGACCACCGTGAATAATGTGGAAAGCATTGCCGTTGTGCCCACCATTTTGCGCCGTGGCCCGGAATGGTTTGCCAGTTTTGGTCGTCCGAATAATTCCGGGACCAAGCTGTTTGCGATCACCGGCCATGTGAACACCCCGTGTGTTTTCGAAGAATCCATGTCGATGCCTGTGCGTGAATTGATTGAAAAACACGGCGGCGGTGTGCGCGGCGGTTGGGACAACATGAAGGCCCTGATCCCCGGCGGTGCATCCTGTCCGGTTTTGCCCCGTGACGCGCTGGAAGGCGCGATCATGGACTTTGATTGGATGCGGGAAAATAAGTCATCCTTTGGCACCGGCTGTATGATCGTGATGGATCAAAACACCGATGTGGTCAAAGCCATCTGGCGTCTGGCCAAGTTTTTCAAACATGAAAGCTGTGGCCAGTGTACGCCGTGCCGCGAAGGCACCGGCTGGATGATGCGGGTGATGGACCGTCTGGTGACGGGCGAGGCCGAGATTGAAGAAATTGATATGCTGCTGGATATCACCAAGCAGGTTGAGGGCCACACAATCTGCGCCCTTGGTGATGCAGCCGCATGGCCCATTCAGGGGTTGGTGCGCCATTTCCGTGGCGAAATTGAAGACCGGATCAAGGCCAAGAAAACCGGACGGGTCAGTGCGGTGGCTGCGGAGTAGGGTGCGCTTTGATGTGCCGGATGTGGGGTTTCCCCGCCAAAAAACGGAGACGCCGATGAAATCATTTCAAACATACCTTGCGGCGGGGGCGCTGGCTGTTGTTGCGGCCCCTGCATTTGCGCAGGTCGAAGAATTGCCCACCTATGCCTATGACATGCTGGCCGAGGTGACGATGGCAACAACCGCCGACAGTACCTGCGACAAAATGACGGCGCGTCCGAAAAAGGTGCAGAACTATATTGTCGCACTATACACACAGCTTGCCGCTGATGGCATTGGTGTAAACGATGCGGCCACCCATTTTCAGGGCGCGTTTTCAATGGCCGAAATGGGCAAACGTGAAACCGCCCTGCGTGAAAAACATGGCGTTGATGCCGAAGGGGGCGACGCCCTTTGCACCGCGATCCGCGCCGAGGCGGATGAAAACGAAGCCCTTGCCAAACTGATGAAAATTCGGTGATGGGCCGGGGG
>DAOURA010000182.1 GCA_030625325.1 Marinosulfonomonas sp. | reverse complement strand
GGCGGCATGTCTTCGCGCCTGTTTCAGGAAGCCCGTGAAAAACGGGGCCTGTGCTATTCCATCTTTGCGCAGGCTGGGGCCTATGCAGATACCGGCATGACCACGATCTATGCCGGGACCAGTGCTGAACAAATTGCCGATCTGTCGGCCATCACGATTGACGAACTAAAACGCGCTGCTGACGATATGTCCGAGGCGGAAGTTGCCCGTGCGCGCGCCCAGCTAAAGGCCGGGCTGTTGATGGGGCTGGAAAGCCCGTCGTCACGCGCCGAACGGATCGCGCGCATGGTGGGTATCTGGGGCAGGGTGCCTGATCTGGATGAAACCATTGCGCGCATTGATGATGTTACCACGGCTGGTGTGCGTTCCCACGCCGGGGCACTGACCACCGGCGTACCGGCACTGGCCCTGTATGGTCCCGTTGAAAAGGCACCCGGTCTGGATGAACTAAGTGCGCGGCTTGTGGCCTGATGCTTGGCAAGCGGCGCAAACCAAGGATCGAGACAGAGCGCATGACCCTGCGCGCGCCACACCATTCTGACCTTCGTGAATGGGCCGCCCTGCGCCGCGAAAGCCGTGACTTTTTATCCCCGTGGGAACCAACATGGGCCAGCGACCACCTGACACGCAAATCATTCACCAACCGGGTTTATTGGGCGCAAAGATCAATTGCCAACGGCTCTGCCTTGCCGCTGTTTCTGATCCGGCGCAGTGACAATGCCCTGTTGGGGGCAATCACACTGGACAATATCAGGCGCGGCCCGGCACAGGCAGGTACCTGCGGCTATTGGATAGGTGGGCGATACGCCCGCAGCGGTTTCATGCGCGAAGCCCTGAGTGGCGTTGTCCATTATGCCTTTACAACACTGGACCTTGGTCGTGTCGAAAGCGCCTGCTTGCCAGAAAACACCGCGTCCCGTGGGGTGTTGGAAAAATGCGGTTATAAATACGAAGGGGTCGCCCAAAGCTATTTGCAAATCAACGGCCGCTGGCGAACACATGTTTTGTATGCAAACCTGCGGGCAGACCGGCGCGGCAAAACCGACGCGGGCTGACGTATCGCGGGGTTTTGGCGACATCGCGTGAATAAACCAGACATGCACTTAGCCATCAGGTGAAATAACCATGACCCTAAACCCGGTTTCAGACGCCTTCCTGAATGACCTGCGCGGGCAAATCCCGACCGCCGCCTTTAAAAAAACAGCGCCCCGATATCTGGAAGACCCCCGTGGCCTTGTGCAGGGGCAGGCCGGGCAGGTGCTGGCCCCCGGATCGGTGGATGAGGTCGCAACAATTATCACTGCGGCAAATGCGGCGCGCGTTGGCGTGGTGCCCTTTGGGGGCGGTACTGGTCTGGTGGCGGGGCAAATCATGGCCAACGGCCCGGCACCAATTGTCCTGTCACTGGAACGGATGAACAGGGTGCGTGATGTGCGCCCGCACGACAACGTCCTGATCGCCGAGGCCGGTGTGATCCTGCAAGACATTCAAACTGCGGCCCAAAACGCCGACCGGCTGTTCCCGCTGTCCCTTGCGTCACAGGGCAGTTGCCAGATCGGCGGCAACCTTTCCACCAATGCGGGCGGGGTGAATGTGCTGCGCTATGGCAATACCCGTGATCTGTGTCTCGGGCTTGAGGCGGTTCTGCCAAACGGGCAAATCTGGCACGGGCTAAAACGCCTGCGCAAGGACAACACCGGGTATGACCTGAAAAACCTGCTGATCGGGGCCGAGGGCAGCCTTGGGGTGATCACCGCCGCCACCCTGCGCCTGTTTGCCAGACCGGCGCGTGAAGGTGCGGCGCTGATGGTGGTAAATTCCCCAAAGGCGGCGATTGATTTGCTGGCAGTCACGGCAAAACATGCGGGCGAAGGTATTTCCGCGTTTGAACTGATCAACGGCACCGGCCTGCAGTTTCTGGCGCAAACCATGCCAAATATCCGCCAGCCCTTTGCAACCCCGCCCCAGTGGTGCGTGCTGGTTGACCTGGGCCTGTCGGGGGACGCCGATCCGCTGGAAAAACTGGCGGCCATTTTTCAGGACGCCTATGACGCGAACCTGATCAGTGATGGCGTTCTGGCCCAGAACGAACAACAGCGCGCGGCCTTTTGGGCGGTGCGTGAAACCATTCCGGCGGCCAATAAACGCATCGGCCCGATCGCGTCACACGATATTTCCCTGCCAGTTGGATCGCTGCCGGATTTCATCACCAAAGGCACGCAGGTGATTGAAAATATGGCAGATTTTCGCATTAACTGCTTCGGCCACCTGGGCGATGGAAACCTGCATTACAACGTCTTCCCGGCGCCGGGAAAAACCAAAGCCGACTACCCCGGTATGACGCAAAAGGTCAGGCGGGCGGTCTATGATCTGGTGGCCGAATTTGGCGGTTCTTTTAGCGCCGAACACGGGGTCGGGCGCCTAAAAACCGGCGAACTACAGCGCTATGGTGACCCTGCAAAATTAACGGCGATGGTGGCGATCAAACGGGCGCTTGACCCAAACGGCATCATGAACCCCGGTGCGGTTTTGCCCTGAACCCATTTCGAATTGGCCCAAGTATCCGCGCCGCAGGCAATGGCGCGTTAAGCGCCATCAAATGAACATAAGGCATGGACTTCAAACCCCAGATCTTCCAATACCTTACGCCCACCCAGTTCCGGCAGATCAATCACAAAAGCACAGCCAATCACCTCGGCCCCAAGACGTTCAATCAGTTTGATCCCGGCCGCAGCCGTGCCGCCGGTTGCCAGCAGGTCATCAACCAACAACACTTTTTCCCCGGCCAACAGCGCGTCGTCATGCAATTCCATGATTGCTTCGCCGTATTCCAGTTTGTATTCCTGACAAATCGTGGCACCGGGCAGTTTGCCCTTTTTGCGCACCGGCACGAAACCAACGGTCAACTGGTGGGCTATCGCCCCGCCCAATATAAACCCCCGTGCCTCCAACCCGACGACCTTATCAATTTGCATGCCCGCATAGGGATGCAACAACTGATCGATCGACATGCGAAAGCCGCGCGGATCGGCAAACAGGGTGGTAACATCGCGAAACATGATCCCCTCATGGGGGAAATCAACGATGGTGCGGATGTAGTCTTTGACTTCTTTTTTCAAGTCGGTCCCCGATATCTGGCCCGGGTTACCCCCAAAGCAATGGTTTTGAAATCATAAGCCAGAACACAATAACCAATGCGCCAAATGCAGGCCAGCCCAGAACGAACCAAATTCGAAATATCCTGTAGACTTCCCGTGGTAAGGTCCGCCCGTCATTCGTGGCCTGTCCCGCCAGATCACGGATTTTAATCTGAATATGAACCACCGGCAGCCAGCAGACAAAGGCCAGAACATACAAACCATAGGCCAGCAACAGCCATGGTTCCGTCAATGAATACCCCGCCAGATATATCAGCCACAGCCCGGTCAGTGGTTGAAGAATGCCGGCCGGGGTGGTGAATATCCAGTCTGCCACAACAACGCCGCGCGCCACATGGTGAACCACCTCGGCCCGCCCGCCGCGCATGGCCCAGACCATCTGAAATGCGGTGCCGATACCGGTGCCAAACAATACGGTGGACGACAGGATGTGCAGCCATTTCACCATTAAAAACGGGTCGCTCATCTTTCGTCCCCCAGCACCATGTGCAGGGCGATCAGCGCCAGAACCGGCAGGTTTTTCAACACCCCACCCATGGGCGCCAGCCACAGGGCAGGGGCCAGTGCGCTAAGGCCAACGCTATAGCCCGCCACCACCGCCAATTGCGCCAGACCAATCATGCGCGGCCGCCAGTTGCGCAACAACGCCAGCCCGATCATCAGGTCCAGCCCACCACCAAGACGGGCCAGAAATATCACGGCCGCCCCATTCAGGGTGCTGCCATCAAACAGGGGCACAAAGCTGGCCGGGGCCAGCACCAGACCGATCACCCCCGACATCAACCACATTACCGCCAGCACCATCCGCACCACAGGGCGCAGCAAATACAGGCGCGCCTGCCACAGGTCCTGTGTTGCGGCGGGGCGGTCCCACAGAAATGTTGAAAACCCCCGTGGCCGGGATGTGATGCGCGACAAAAGCGGTGCTTCATCCGCCTGAACCCCGGCGGACATTTGCGCCAGCGAAGTGCTGGAGACCGGCCCCATGTTCAGCACGTCCCCGAGCCGCCCAAGGGCGGCTGCGACCCAACCCGGCAGGGTAATCTGGCGCATCGGCGGCAGGCCAAACCAGTTGCGATAAGCGCGCAACATTTCACCCTGTGTCACCCGCTCAGGCCCGCCAATCTCAATGGGTCCGGGGCCTTGGGGGTTTTGCAAAACCTCTTGAATTACATTCGCCAAATC
>DAOURA010000024.1 GCA_030625325.1 Marinosulfonomonas sp. | reverse complement strand
CAAAATGGGGGTCGATCGTCTGTACCAATTGCCCTTTGACGGGGTGCTTGCCAACCTGTCGCCGCCCGATTTCGCGCGTCAGGTCCTGTGCGAAGGTCTGGGCCTGTCCCATGTGGTTGTCGGCGCTGACTTTCAGTTCGGTCGTGATCGCAAGGGCACAGTCAGTGACTTGAAAACATTCGGAAAAGACCTTGGGTTTGATGTCACGGTGGCCAAATTGCTGCACACCGACGGGATAGAAGTATCGTCCACAGCCATACGAAATGCCCTGTCAGACGGGCGACCAAGGGACGCGGCGGCCATGCTGGGCCACTGGCACCGGATTGACGGCGAAGTGCTGGGCGGTGATCAGCGCGGGCGCGACATGGGCTATCCCACCACCAACATGTCGATCAACCGCCTGCACCCGCCAAAATTTGGGGTCTATGCGGTTCTGGCCGACGTTCTGACCGGCCCGCATAAGGGGATGTACCACGGGGCCGCGTCCGTCGGCACACGGCCCACATTCGGGGATAATAAACCAAATCTGGAAACCTTCCTGTTTGATTTTTCCGAAGATCTGTATGACGAACACCTGTCAATTGCGTTTATCGAATACCTGCGCCCGGAATTGAAATTCGACAGCCTTGATGCCCTTGTCGCCGCAATAGATGACGACTGCGCCCGGTCCCGAAAAATTCTGGCGGCTATCTGAGCGTGTCAAATGACCCGATAGACCGAAAAGGCCTGCGCCCAAAGTTTTGGGAAACTGTGCGCCTGAAAAACATGACCCCACAAGAATGGGAAGCCCTGTGCGATGGTTGCGGGCGGTGTTGCCTGAACAAACTGGAAGACCCAGACACAGGCGAAGTGTCCCTGACCCGCGTGGCATGTCGTTTGCTGGACAATGAAACCTGCCATTGTGGGCAATATGACATTCGCCATCAGATCGTGCCGGAATGCATTGTCATGACACCGGAAAACATTGGTGAATATGCCTATTGGCTGCCCGCGACTTGCGCCTATAAATTGCTGTGGGATGGGAAGGCTTTATCCGACTGGCATCCTTTGATATCCGGGACCAGCCAAACCGTTCACAACGCTGGTATATCCGTTCAGGGATGGACCATACCGGAATTTGAAGTCGAAGAAGACGACTGGGAACACTATATAATTGAGGAACCTGCCTGATGTTTTTCAGCTCTGACAACAGCTCTGCCGCCCACCCAAAAGTCATGGACGCACTGGTTGCCGCCAATCAGCACTATGCGATGCCCTACGGCAATGACCCAATCATGGACGAAGTGCGCGCCCGGATCCGCGATATATTTGAGGCCCCCGAGGCGGCGGTTTATCTGGTGGCCACCGGCACTACCGCCAACGTTCTGTCACTGGCCACTTATGTTGAGCCTTGGCAAACGATTTACTGTCACAAGGCCGCCCATATCCAAATGGATGAATGCGGCGCGCCCGAGTTTTACACTGGTGGCGCCAAGCTGGTCCTGCTGGATGGGGACGATGCCAAGTTCAGCGCGCAATCCCTGCAAAGTGCAATTGAAACCACACCACAGGGCTTTGTCCATTCGGTTCAGCGCGGGGCGGTATCCATCACCAACGCGACCGAGGCGGGGGCGGTTTACACACCCGCAGAGGTGGCTGAAATTTCCAAGGTTGCCCGTGCTTACGATATGCCGGTGCATATGGATGGTGCGCGTTTTGCCAATGCGCTGGTGGCTGCGGGCTGCACCCCTGCGGAAATGACATGGAAAGCCGGGGTTGATGTGTTGTCCTTTGGCGGCACTAAAAACGGCCTGCTGGGGGTTGAGGCCGTCATTCTGTTTGATCCGAAAAAAGCATGGGAATTTGAACTGCGCCGCAAACGGGGTGGGCATCTGTTTTCCAAGCACCGCTTTCTTTCGGCGCAGATGCAGGCCTATCTGCAAGACGATCTGTGGCTGACAATGGCCGCGGCCGCCAATGCATCAGCCGCCCGCCTTAGTCAGGGGATCATGGCACTGCCATCGGCCACATTGTTGCACCCGACACAGGCAAACGCCGTTTTTGCCGGCTGGCCACGGGCCGGGCACCGGCGCGCACGTGACGCCGGGTCAGCCTATTATTTCTGGCCCCATGACTGTTCGCTGGATGGCCCGGATGATGAAATCCTGTCTGCACGTCTGGTGTGCAGCTGGTCAACAACGGACCAGGACGTGGATAAATTTCTGGACCTGATCGCAGGGTAATCTGATCAAAACCTGCCCGACAGGCGCAACAGGCCCTGCCCGCTGGCGGTTCTGGCGTGATCCGTGCCTTTATGTGGGGGAAATCGTCATAAAAAAGTAATCTATATGGGCCATTTACCACTTCTCTACTACATGCTGTTTGCAGAATCGTAGCGCAGTGATAAGCGGTGTTAACGACACAAAATTGTTATCAATCGGAATCAGGGAAAGCTGCCATGCCTACTAAGACCGAGCCAAAGCTTATTTCAGGAAACGCCAACCGACCCCTTGCGCAGGCAATGGCGCGGCGAATGTCAAATTACCGGGGCGTGAAAATCGATCTGGTCGATGCACGGGTTGAACAATTCAACGATCAGGAAATCTTTGTAGAGGTTTATGAAAACGTGCGCGGCGAGGATATGTATATCATCCAGCCCACATCAAACCCGGCCAATGACAACCTTATGGAACTGCTGATTATCGCGGATGCATTGCGCAGATCATCGGCGTCCCGGATCACCGCCATTATCCCCTATTTCGGCTATGCCCGTCAGGACCGGCGCACAAAGGCCCGCACGCCGATCTCGGCCAAACTGGTTGCAAATCTTTTGACCGAGGCCGGTGTTGAGCGGGTTTTGACAATGGACCTGCACGCCGCCCAAATTCAGGGATTTTTCGATATCCCGGTGGATAACCTTTATGCCTCGCCGGTTTTTGCACTGGATATTGAACACCATTTTAAGGACAAAAAATCCAACCTGATGATTGTGTCCCCCGACGTTGGTGGCGTGGCCCGTGCGCGTGAACTGGCCAAACGGATCAACAGCCCCCTTGCAATCGTTGACAAGCGCCGCGAAAAGCCCGGTGAAGTCGCCGAAATGACCGTGATTGGTGATGTTAAGGGCAAGTGTTGCATCATCGTTGATGACCTTGTGGATACCGCGGGCACCCTGTGTAAAGCCGCCGAGGTTCTGATGGAACAGGGCGCAAGTGAGGTCCATTCCTACATCACCCACGGCGTCATGTCCGGCCCCGCGGTTGAACGGATCACAAATTCTGTCATGAAAAGTCTGGTGATCACCGACACGATTGAACCAAGCCAAGCGGTAAAAGACACCAAAAACATCAGGATCGTTCCGGTGGCCCCGCTGTTTGCGCAGGCTTTGCTGAACATCTGGAACGGTACCAGCGTGTCGTCCCTGTTTGATCACACCACACTGGAACCAATCTATGACGGCATGTTCCCAGCTAAATAGCCGCGATCAGCCGACATCCCAAACGTCATCATCCGATAGTGCGCCGATTGCCATCCAGTCGGCGCGCACACGGGCAATGCGCGTGTCCGCCCAGGTCTGAAACAGGATCACAAACCCGGTTTGTGACACTTCAATCGCCGAAATATCCACGCGGGTACTGGTTTTCTGATCAAAATCCCACATTGACAGGGAAACCTGCACAGATGGTGCGGATTGAAACGGTTCGCTGAACTTTACTTTTGTACGCAATTTTCGCGGTCCGTCACCGGACCACATATCCCCACCATTTTCAAAATCTGAAAACAGAATAAGGGACCCCTGATCGACCCCGGTGGTATGGCTGTTAATTCGGCGCATCTACGTGATCATTTTATAAAATATGAAAAAATAAACAAGGAACGAAACGAAAATGGCCCCGAAAAACGGGGCCATTTCCAAAACTTTAACCGGCTTACTGCTTTACTGACAGGCCCAGATCATCGCTGACTGCGGCCATGTCCGCCACCAGTTTGACGGCGGCGTCCATTGTATCTGCTGTTGCACCGTCACGGGCGGATGTAGCTTGTGCCATCAACCCGTCGATCAGATCCTGTGTCACTTCATCACGGGGCAGTGCCTGTTCGGCCAGCACAGACGTACTGGTGGCGGTGATTTCAGCAAAACCACCCGTTACCAGATATTCCTGTGTGCCTTCGGCACTAACAACCCGCAGCAAGCCAGGGCGCAGCGTGGTGATCGTGGGCGCATGATCAGGCATTGCTGTCATGTCACCTTCTGATCCCGGCAACTGCACTTCGCTTGCCAGAACCGACGCAAGCTTACGCTCGGGCGAAACCAGATCAAATTGCATCGTATCGGCCATATTGGCCCCCTTAATTAAGCGGCTTCAGCTGCCATTTTTTCGGCTTTGGCCACAACTTCTTCGATGCCACCAACCATGTAAAATGCGCCTTCTGGCAGGTGGTCATATTCACCGGCCACAACTGCCTTGAATGACGAAATTGTATCTTCCAGAGGCACCTGTTTACCGTCAAACCCGGTAAACACCTTGGCCACGTCAAATGGCTGTGACAGGAACCGCTGAATTTTACGCGCGCGGGACACGGTCAGTTTATCTTCTTCGCTCAGCTCGTCCATGCCAAGAATGGCGATGATATCCTGCAAGGATTTATAGCGCTGCAAAATACTCTGAACGTCACGGGCAACAGTGTAATGCTCTTCACCCAGAATTTGCGGATCCATCAGACGGGATGTTGAATCAAGCGGATCCACGGCAGGGTAAATACCCAGTTCCGAAATTGCACGTGACAGAACGGTTGTCGCGTCAAGGTGGGCGAACGTAGTCGCAGGCGAAGGGTCAGTAAGGTCATCCGCAGGCACATACACGGCCTGAACAGATGTAATCGAACCGGCTTTGGTTGATGTAATACGTTCCTGCAACGCGCCCATATCGGTGGCCAGTGTTGGCTGATAGCCCACAGCGGACGGGATACGACCCAACAGCGCCGAAACCTCGGAACCAGCCTGTGTAAAGCGGAAGATGTTATCCACAAAGAACAACACATCGGCACCGGTTTCATCGCGGAACTGCTCGGCCAGTGTCAGACCGGACAGGGCAACACGCATACGCGCACCGGGTGGTTCATTCATCTGGCCGTAGACCAGCGCGATTTTAGATTTTTCCAGATCGTCAGGAACGATAACACCGGATTCAATCATTTCGTGGTAAAGGTCGTTACCTTCACGGGTCCGCTCACCAACACCCGCGAACACGGACACACCAGAGTGCACCTTGGCGATGTTGTTGATCAGTTCCATGATCAAAACTGTTTTACCCACACCGGCACCGCCGAACAGGCCGATCTTGCCGCCCTTTGTGTACGGGGCCAGCAGGTCAACAACTTTAATACCTGTTACCAGAATTTCACTTTCAGTTGCCTGATCGGAAAAATCAGGTGCGGGCTGGTGGATGGCACGTGTTTCCGTGGCCTTGACCGGGCCTTTTTCGTCAACCGGTTCACCGATCACGTTCAGGATACGACCAAGGGTGGTCTTACCCACTGGCATCGAAATCGGCTCTCCGGTGTCCGATACGGGCGCACCACGAACCAGACCTTCGGTTCCGTCCATCGCAATACAGCGAACGGTGCTTTCACCAAGGTGCTGAGAGACTTCCAAAATCAGCTTTTTGTCGTTGTTAACGGTTTCCAGAGCGTTCAGAATTTCAGGAAGGTTTCCTGTAAACTGAACGTCCACAACAGCACCAATCACCTGGGTGACTTTGCCGGTTGCTTTCGCTTTTGCCATGTCGTTTCTCCGGTTTTCTTAGAGCGCTTCAGCGCCCGAGATAATTTCAATAAGCTCGTTGGTGATCACAGCCTGACGTGATCGGTTATATTCAATGGTCAGCTTGTCGATCATGTCGCCAGCATTGCGTGTCGCATTGTCCATCGCGGACATTCGCGCGCCCTGTTCAGAGGCACCATTTTCCAGCAGTGCCGAAAAGATTTGCGTCGCAACCCCCCTTGGCAGCAGATCAGCCAGAATTTCTTCTTCGTCTGGCTCATAATCGTAAATGGTCGCGGCAGCGTCGCTTTCACCCGCTTCGAATTTTGCAGGAATGATCTGCAATTCAGTTGGGATCTGGCTGATAACCGATTCAAACTGGCTATAGAAAATCGTAGCCACGTCGAATTCACCGCCATCAAAGCGCGAAATCACATCCTTGGCGATGTCCTGGGCGTTGGTGTAACCGACACGCTTGACCTCGCTCATGTCAACATGGGCGATCATATGATCACCATAGTTGCGCTTAATCTGATCGCGGCCTTTTTTGCCAACAGTCAAAATTTTCACCGTCTTGCCATCAGCAAGCAATGCACCAGCACGGGCGCGGGCCATTCTGACGATTGACGAATTAAAGCCACCGCACAGGCCGCGTTCTGACGTCATGATCACCAACAGGTGCGTTTGATCATTTCCAGTGCCAGACAACAGCTTTGGCGCGCTTTCAGATCCACTTGCAGCCGCAGACAGGCCCGCCATCACGGCATTGAACCGTTCAGCGTAAGGCCGGCCGGCTTCTGCAGATTCTTGCGCGCGGCGAAGTTTCGCCGCGGCAACCATCTGCATGGCCTTCGTGATCTTTCGCGTGCTTGTGACGCTGTCGATCCGGTTTTTTAGGTCCTTTAGGTTAGGCATACCCCTGTCCTTTCAGGTCCTTAAGCGAAATCTGCAGCGAATTCGTCGAGCGCCGCCTTGATCTTATCTTCCAGATCACCCTTAACCTTACGGTCATTTACGGTGATATCTTCCAGAAGGTCGCTGTGCTTGGAACGAAGGTGGTTCAACATGCCGGCTTCAAAGCGGCCAACTTCATCCACTGCGATACCATCAAGATACCCCTTGGTGCCTGCAAAGATCACGCAAACGATTTCAGCGTTGGTCAGCGGTGCATACTGCGCCTGCTTCATCAGTTCGGTCAAACGGGCACCACGGCTCAGCAAACGCTGTGTGGCGGCGTCCAGATCGGAACCAAACTGTGCAAAAGCAGCCATTTCACGATACTGCGCCAGTTCCAGTTTAACCGGGCCGGCCACAGATTTCATTGCATCCGTCTGGGCAGATGACCCAACACGCGAAACAGACAAACCGGTGTTCACAGCCGGGCGAATACCCTGATAGAACAGTTCAGTTTCAAGGAAAATCTGACCATCGGTGATCGAAATCACGTTTGTGGGAATAAACGCCGAAACGTCGCCACCCTGTGTTTCAATGATCGGCAGTGCTGTCAGCGAACCAGAACCGTTATCTTCGTTCAGCTTTGAAGAGCGTTCCAGAAGACGTGAGTGCAGATAGAACACGTCACCAGGATAGGCTTCACGTCCTGGCGGACGACGCAGCAACAGTGACATCTGACGATAGGACACGGCCTGCTTGGACAGATCATCATAAATGATCAGGGCGTGACGGCCATTGTCGCGGAAGAATTCAGCCATCGATGTGGCGGCATATGGTGCTAGAAACTGCATTGGCGCCGGGTCAGATGCGGTTGCGGCAACAACGATCGAATAGGCCATCGCGCCGGTTTCTTCCAACTTCTTCACCAATTGCGCAACGGTCGAACGCTTTTGCCCGATCGCAACGTAAACACAGTAAAGTTTCTTATACTCATCGTCACCAGCGGCTTCGTTATACGATTTCTGGTTCAGGATCGTATCCAGCGCCACGGCTGTTTTGCCGGTTTGACGGTCGCCAATGATCAATTCACGCTGGCCACGGCCAATCGGGATCATCGCATCAACAGACTTCAGGCCGGTTGCCATTGGTTCATGCACAGATTTACGCGGGATAATGCCCGGCGCTTTTTGGTCTGCAATCGCACGTGTCTTGGATTTGATCGGACCTTTGCCATCAATCGGGTTGCCCAGGCCGTCAACAACGCGCCCCAGCAGTTCGTTGCCAACAGGCACGTCCACGATTGAATTGGTGCGCTTAACGGTGTCACCTTCTTTGATGTCGCGGTCAGAACCGAAGATAACAACACCAACGTTGTCTGCTTCAAGGTTCAGCGCCATCCCCACGATACCACCGGGGAATTCGACCATTTCACCGGCCTGAACACTGTCCAGTCCGTAAACACGCGCGATACCATCGCCGACCGACAAAACGCGGCCCACTTCTGCGACTTCGGCTTCTTGACCAAAGTTCTTGATCTGATCCTTTAGGATTGCAGAAATCTCTGCTGCCTGGATTGCCATTATCCGACCTCTTTCATTGCATTCTGAAGGTTTGAGAGCTTGGAAGCGATCGACGTATCGATCATTTTTGAGCCCACCTTAACAACAAGACCACCAATGAGACTTTCATCGACAGCCAAGTTAATTTTCACATCCTTACCAACAGTCGCCTTTAGCGACTTGGCAAGCTTGTCCTGTTGCGCCTTGGTCAGGGCCTTTGCAGCCGTAACTTCGGCTGTGACTTCGCCCTTTTCTTCGGCAAGAAGGTCGCGCAACCCCTGAACCAGTTGCGGCAGCACAAACAGGCGCCGCTTTGAAGCCATCAGCCTCAAAGAATTGGTTACAGTTGGCGACAACTTCATTTTCTTGGCCAACGCAGCGATTGCCGCGCCCTGCTGATCGCGGGTGTAAATCGGCGAATTGATCAGCGCACCAAAATCGTTGCTGTCATTCAAAGCACCGTCAAGGGCATCGATATCGCCCTCAAGTACCTTGAGGTTTTTGTCTTCCCGGGCCAATTCAAAAATGGCCGTGGCATAGCGCGCGGCTATGCCGGTTGAGATCGAAGCTGGTTCGGACACGTCCACCCTTCCGATGTCTTGGCCCTGATTACCACCATATTGGCGGGTCAGAGCAGCGAGCGCCGCAGCCGGTTGGCTGGGCATCAAAATCCGCGTGGGTTTAGCAGAGGTAAATGCACCTCGCAACCGCTATGGCCGTGTTTTCCTGTCTGGCCTGCACCAGCAAAAACAGGGGTTTGACGGGGGTGCGACGGATTGCATCAAATAATATGTTGGGAAAATGCACAAAATTCACCGACTTCGCACGATTCCCGCCTGCTTTCAGATGGGCTTGGCGTCCGGTTTCTTGATCCCGTCCAGCACCTTCAGGGGCCGTTTTACGGCTTCACTCAGACCCGGACGGGTTGGTGCATGGGTCCGTTTTGAAAATTCAACGATCAAAACACCGCCAGCCAGCCGGGCAGAAATGTTGCGGCCGTACTTTTCCAAAATTGGCCCGGCCTTCAGCCAAAATCGTTTCTGCGACGGGGGCTGAAACAGGGCGGCGCGGCGGCGCTCGGGCATGAACTGGTGTTTCTTAAGCTGGGCATCAAGTTGCGTCAGGCTGTAAGGGCGGCCAAAGCCAAACGGCGTCGCATCCCTGCGCGCCCAGATACCCGCGCGGTTGGGCACAATGATGATCAGCTTGCCGCCCGGCCCCAGAACCCGCCAGCATTCTTCCAGAACGGCCGTGGGGTTATCGCTGGTTTCCAGCCCGTGCATCAGGATCAGTTTGTCCACATGCCCGGTTTCAATCGGCCAGGCGGTTTCTTCACACAGGACAGATACATTTTTCATTCCCACAGGCCAGGTCACAACACCCTGTGGTCCAGGCATCAGGCCAATAGTTCTGCGCGCATCTGCCAGATAGGGGCGCAAAAGCGGAACAGCAAAACCAAAGCCAACAACAGTTTGGCCCTTTGCTTCGGGCCAAAGGTGCAGAACCTGATCACGGATCGCCCTTTGCGCCGCACGGCCAAGCCGCGTGCGATAGTAGAAATTTCGCAGATCCACCACGTCCAGATGCATTGCGCTCCTACCCTGTTTCGGCAATTCTGTGTGCGAGCATACCAAAGCGGAGCCAAAACGCCATGCCCCTTGAAATCGTCACCATCCCGTGCCTTTCGGACAACTATGCCTTTTTGCTGCATTCAACCCAAACAGGTGAAACCGCCCTGATAGACGCCCCCGAGGCCGGGCCACCCCTTGCGGCGCTGGCACACAGGGGCTGGAAGCTGACGGAAATCTGGCTGACCCACCATCACTGGGACCATATTGACGGCGTGGCCGAGCTGAAAGAGGCAACAGGGGCCAAGATTATTGGCGCGGCCAGTGACGCGGCCCGCCTGCCCCCCCTGAACCACGCCCTGAGTAATGGCGATACCTATCAGTTTGCCGGGCATGATGTTCAGGTGCTGGACGTATCCGGGCACACGGTCGGGCATATCGCCCTTTATGTGCCCGCCGCCAATGCGGTGTTTACCGCCGACAGTCTGATGGCCCTTGGATGCGGGCGGCTGTTTGAAGGCACCCCCGAACAAATGTGGCATAGCCTGTCCAAACTGGCCGCCCTGCCCGGTGAAACCCTTGTGTGTTCAGGGCACGAATACACCGCCAGCAACGCCAGTTTCGCCCTGACAATTGAACCGCAAAACCCCGACCTGCTGGCCCGGATTGCAGACATTGAACAGTTGCGCGCCGCAGGGCAGCCAACCGTTCCGTCCATCTTGTCACTGGAACTGGCGACCAACCCGTTCCTGCGCGCACATCTGGATACAGTCAAAGCAGGCGTTGCAATGCCCACGGCAGAAGATGCCGCAGTTTTTGGCGAAATCCGCAGGCGTAAGGACGCATTTTAAGCCACGGGCAATAAAAATAAGGGGATTACGGCCATAATTACAGCCCAGAACCCCGTTGCAAATGGGCACGTCAAAGAAAAGTGTGCGAATTTATTGAGAAAAGCCTTGAAGATGCGGCAATAACACCGAACTTTAAGACTAAGCGGTCACGTTACGCATAACACGCGGCCAACACGAACCAGATCTAAGGAGCACCCTTCGTGCCGTCATTTTCAAATACACTGGAACAGGCCATCCATTCGGCGCTGGCACTGGCAAACGGGCGTCAACATGAATTGGCAACCCTTGAACACTTGCTGCTGGCCCTGATCGATGAACCAGATGCCGCGCAAGTCATGCGCGCCTGTAATGTCGATCTGGAAGAACTGCGTAAAACGCTGACAGAATTTATTGACGATGACCTTGCGACCCTTGTCACCGATGTTGAAGGATCAGAGGCTGTTCCAACCGCCGCCTTTCAGCGGGTCATTCAGCGCGCCGCAATCCATGTGCAATCATCCGGGCGGTCCGAAGTAACCGGCGCCAATGTTCTGGTTGCCATATTCGCCGAACGGGAATCCAACGCTGCGTATTTTATGCAGGAACAGGACATGACCCGCTATGACGCGGTAAACTATATCGCCCATGGTGTTGCCAAGGACCCCGCCTTTGGGGACAGTCGCCCAATTTTGGGCGCCGATGAAATAGAGGCCGAAATGGCCGGGGATGAGGCCGGCGAAAGCAAAGAAAGTGCGCTGGAAAAATACTGTGTTGATCTGAATGCCAAGGCCCGCGAAGGCGACGTTGACCCCCTGATCGGACGTGAAGATGAGGTTGAGCGTTGTATTCAGGTTCTGTGCCGGCGCCGCAAAAATAACCCCCTGCTGGTTGGCGACCCCGGCGTTGGCAAGACCGCCATTGCCGAAGGGCTGGCCCGTAAAATCGTGGCTGGTGAAACACCCGAAGTTTTATCAAAGGCGACAATCTTTTCGCTGGATATGGGCGCGCTGTTGGCCGGCACCCGGTATCGCGGCGATTTCGAAGAACGCCTGAAAGCCGTGATGTCCGAAATGGAAGACCACCCGGACGCCGTTCTGTTCATTGACGAAATCCACACTGTAATCGGCGCTGGTGCCACCAGTGGCGGCGCGATGGATGCGTCTAACCTGCTGAAACCGGCCCTGCAGGGTGGTAAGCTGCGCTGCATGGGGTCAACGACCTACAAAGAATTCCGCCAGCATTTTGAAAAAGATCGCGCACTGGCCCGCCGGTTCCAGAAAATTGATGTGAACGAACCATCGGTCGATGACACCATCAAGATCCTAAAGGGCCTAAAGCCCTATTTTGAAGAACACCACAACATCAAATACACCGCCGATGCGATCAAATCGGCGGTGGAATTATCCGCGCGCTATATCCATGACCGCAAATTGCCCGACAAAGCCATCGACATGATCGATGAAGCGGGCGCGGCCCAGCATCTGGTTCCCGCGTCCAAGCGGCGCAAAACCATCGGTGCAAAAGAAATTGAAGCCGTGGTCGCCAAAATTGCCCGCATCCCCCCCAAGAATGTCAGTAAGGGCGATGCAGAGGTTCTGAAAGATATTGAACGCACCCTGAAACGGCTGGTCTTTGGTCAGGACAACGCGATTGATGCCCTTAGTTCTGCAATCAAACTGTCCCGCGCGGGGCTGCGTGAACCGGAAAAACCCATTGGCAACTATCTGTTCACCGGCCCGACCGGCGTTGGCAAAACCGAAGTCGCCCGCCAACTGGCCGATACCCTTGGGGTGGAACTGTTGCGTTTCGATATGTCCGAATACATGGAAAAGCACGCAATCTCACGCCTGATCGGCGCCCCCCCGGGCTATGTCGGGTTTGATCAGGGCGGCATGCTGACCGACGGTGTGGACCAACACCCGCACTGTGTGCTGTTGCTGGACGAAATCGAAAAGGCCCACCCTGATGTCTACAACATTTTGTTGCAAATCATGGATCACGGTAAACTGACGGACCACAACGGGCGTCAGGTTGATTTCCGCAATGTCATTTTGATCATGACATCAAACGCAGGCGCAAGCGAACTTGCCAAGGCCGCAATCGGATTTGGCCGCGAGCGGCGCACAGGCGAAGACACCGCCGCCGTTGAACGCACCTTTACACCAGAATTCCGCAACCGTCTGGACGCAATCATCAGCTTTGCACCGCTGTCCAAGGATGTGATCCTGCAGGTTGTTGAAAAATTCGTATTGCAGCTTGAGGCCCAGCTTATGGACCGCAATGTCCAGATTGAGCTAACCAAATCCGCCGCACAGTGGCTGGCGGACAAAGGCTATGACGACAAGATGGGCGCACGCCCCCTTGGCCGGGTTATTCAGGAATACATCAAGAAACCACTGGCCGAAGAACTGTTGTTTGGCAAGCTGACCAAGGGTGGGCTGGTGAAGGTTGGGGTGAAAGATGGCCAGATTGATCTGCGCATGGAAGAACCGCAATCACCGCGCATCACCACCAAAAAGAAGCCACCGCTTTTGACGGCTGATTAAGGTCAGATGCCTGCGCCTAAATGGGGCAACCCTCGGCGTTGAAAAAGAAATAGGTTCCCCTGTCCTTGGACACCGAAGGCGGGGGAACAATTTCAATCCGCAAAATTGTAAACCCGCCATTGGGGTTATCAACACCATCACCCGCTGGCCCATATTCTGCCCATTCATTTGGACCGGGCCCAGTGACCATTCCATTTTCCTGTGCTGTCAGTTCGTATTCACGTCTGTTTGTGCAGCTGCGTTCGGCAACATCAGAATGGAACCTTAACAACCCCCGAAGATGCCGGTTTAGCCCCCTCTGATCCCACAATTCAAACTGTAAAACTGAAACCCATCCAAGAAGGAATACGATCGAAACAATGACTAAAAGTCTGACTTTTCCCGCCATGCTCACATGTCCTGACGGGTTGCTTTTTCTTCGGTCAGGCGTTCCATGATCAGGTTTTTTGCAGGTGTTATGAAATTGCCCAGATGCAACAAAACATCCCGCGCAACCCGCGCCGGGGGCGTGTCAGTTGTAAACAAACGAACAACGGCGTTGGTGCCATGGTAAATCGGCAAACTGGCGCGCCGGTGTATGGTGCTATATTGTTGCAACGCGGTTGAGGTCGCAAAATCCTGACCAAGGGATATCGCCCTTTTGATTTCTTTTGCCAGCGTATCCGCCCCCTGCAACCCAAGGTTAAACCCATGGGCCGTGACCGGATGCATCCCCACGGCCGCATCACCAATGACGGCAAAGCGCGGCTTGTGGAAACTTTTGGCAAATGTCGCCACCAGTGGATAGGCAAACAATTTGCTGGTCAGGGACAACTTTCCAAACTGATCACCCGCGCGGCCCATGATATCGGCGGCAAAATCGGCCTTATCCATCGCCAGAACATCGTCACTGTTGTCAGATTTTAGCGTCACAACCACAGACACCTGATTATTGCTAAGCGGCAGGATCGCAAGGGTTCGGTCATAATGGAAAATTTCAACGGCCGTGTCATCGTGGGACAGTTCCGCGTCCATCGTGCAAACGATACAGGTGCGCCCGAAATCCAGCATCGACGTTGAAATCCCCATCATCCGGCGGGTGGTTGAAAAACGGCTGTCGGCGGCCACCAACAATTTCGCCTCAAGCCGGTTACCGTCCGACAGATCAACCCAGCCGTGGGATGCCTCAGTTCCGATTTTCAAAACCTCTTTTTCAGTCAGGATCGTCACGTTGTCGAACCCCTGCAGGGATTGATAGGCCACCTTACGAATAACATTGTTGGCAACCATGAACCCCAGATTGTCCTTGCCAGTATCCCGGTGATCAAAGTTCAGCGAATAATCAGAATCGCCGTTCAAAACCTTGGCATCCCTGATTTTAAAATGCTGCCCGTCAGGAATAAGTTGCCACATCCCAAGCCCATTCATCAATTTGTGGGACAGATGGGTCAGTGCAATTTCGCGGCCATCATATGGCGGGTTGGCCAGAACCTTTTTCGAAGACTTTTCAATCAGCACAATCTTAAGGCCACTGTCAGCCATTGACCGCGCAAAGCTAAGCCCGGCAGGGCCTGCACCGATAATGATGATGTCGTATTCCATCGTATGTCTCCAGAACGGGTACTGCAAACCGTGTTTCAGAATACCCATATCTGAATCGGCAGGCTTCATCAGAACCTTCTATCTCTCGGTTAGTTTCAATTCAATCCGGCGGTTTTGCGCCAGATCTTCTGGCGTGTCCCCAAAGGCAACAGGCTGGAATTCCCCAAACCCGGTTGCGGCAAGGCGGTTCGCCGGAAAGCCCAGTTCATCCGTCATGAACCGCACCACGGCCAGCGCGCGCGCCTGTGACAGTTCCCAGTTGTCACGATACCGCCCCGCACCCGACATGGCGGTGTCATCTGTATGGCCATCAACCCGGATCACCCAGTCAATTTCATCAGGGATGGCGCCGGACACTTCATTCAAAATTTCTGCGACACGCTTAATCTGTTCCTTGCCACCTTCAGCCATATCTGCGGAAGCAGGTTCAAACAGAACCTCTGACGAAAACACAAACCTGTCGCCCACAATTTTCACGCCTTCACGGTCGCCCAGCAAATCACGAAGCTGCCCGAAAAATTCAGAACGGTAGCGTTCAAGTTTCTTGGCCTCATCTTCCAGACGTTGGCGGTCCGCGGCCTCAAGACGCGCGAGCTTATCCTTTTCACTGGCCACCCGCGCCAATGCCAGATTAAGCCGGGAACTAAGGTTCGTAATATCAATCTGCGCAAATTGGTCGCGCTCTTCAGCCACATCCAATAGCACCTGAAGCGAGCCAAGCTGCGCACGCAGCGCCGCGACATTTTCATTCAAAACCGCCAGCTTGCGCAGCCCTTCGGCAGATTTTGCTTCTTCTTGCATCAGGGCTGTGTTTGCCGTGGCAAGCAGTGCCGCCTTTTGTTGGGCGGCGGTCATTTGCGTCTGTACATCCTGTTGCGCTGCCAGTTTGGCGGCCAGTGCGGCGGCCAGTTGTTTGCGCACGGCGTCTTCGTCACCGATGTCTTGTTTTAGTGCACCAACCTCGGCGCGCGCCACACTCAGTTCGGCCCTGGCACTGGCCAGTTCTTCGATCAGCGCAGATTTGTCGGCACTTTCGTCCGCAATACTGGACAGCAGGGCATCGCGTTCTTTGGAAATCAGCGCCAATTCTGCATTCACCGCCTGAAGGCTGGCGACGGTATCATCCTGCTGCATGACCTGGCTTTGCAGATCAGTGCGCAGTTCATCGTGGGCCAGATTTGCCTTTGCCAATGCGTCTTCGACACTGGAAAGACGGGCGCTGGTTTTCAGGTTCTCGTCCTGCGCTATCGCCAGTTGATTTGCCAGATCATCGCGGGCAATTTGGGTGGTCGCCAGTTCGGCCTGCACATCGCTCAGGCGCGAAGAGGTGTCGCTTGCCCCCTCACTGCTGGCTTCCAGTTGCAGTTGCAATTGATCCTGCGCCAACAAAGCCGCGATCAAACGGGCGTTAAGATCGTCTTCTACAGTACTTGCGGCAGCAATGATCGTCAGGGTGTCCTCAGCACTTTTTCGCTGTTCTTCCAGCTTTAGGGTCATTGCCGTTAATTCGTCGTCGGCCTCTTTCAGGCGCTGGCGCAATGCTTCTGCGGCGGCAGCATCAGCCAGACGTCGTTTTTCTTCTTCGCTAAGGCTCGTTTCAACATCTGCAAGGCGCACCCGCAATGCCTGTGCGGCGGCGGCTTCGGCCAATCGTGCGGCTTCTTCTTTGGACAGGGTCGCCTGCAAGTCGGCCATCGACAGGCCCAGATCGGCAAGACGCACCGTCAAAGACGCCGCATCATTCTGACTGCTTTCAAGCTGTGAAAATGCATCCGCAAGGGACACATCCCGATCAGCCACATCATTGCGCAAATCCGCCACCAATGCGTCCAGCGCTTCGCGCCGGGCGGCAGCAAGTCGTGCGCTTTCGACCTGCACATCAATTTCATCCCGCGCACTTACCAGCGCCAGTTGCAGGGCTTCCTGCTGTGAAATCAAGCGGCTTTGCGCAGCTTCAAGATCATCAAGATTTGCCGCCAGTGCCGACCCCTCTGCACGGGCTTCATCACGTTGGGTCAACAGCGTTGCAACCTGTGCTTCAAAACTGGTGATCATTGCCTGACGGGCAGCCAGTTCATCGCCTTGGGTGCTGACCTGATTTGTAAGGCTGGCGATCAGGGCGTTTTGCTGTTCCGCTTTTTCGCGTGCATTGTCCAAAACAGAACTAAGCGTGGAAACCTGATCTTCCATCTGGAAGGAATGCTGTTGTTCCAGCCCCAGTGCCTGCGCCAGTTCAGTCAGTTCAGTGGACAGTTCGTCCAGCTCACTTTCCTGCCCGGTGATCGTTTCACTTAGCATGAACTGAACAATCATAAAGATAGTCAGCACAAACATCAGCACCAGCAAAAGGGCCGTCATCGCATCAACAAAGCCGGGCCAGATATTGACTGTCATTCGCTGACCAGATCGACGGGAAAGCGCCATGGCCTATCCCTTTCGCCCGCCGGAACCAGCATTGTCGCGGGCCAGTGATTTAATGGCTTTGGTCAATGCGGATAAATCCGTGCGCAGATCTGCAAGGCTTTCCTGTCGTCCGGCCGACATTTCTTCAAGAATTCGTAACAGTTGCACATCAATTGAACGCAGGCGCATCCGGCTTTCGGCGTCAACATGCGCGCCACCATCGTTGTCGTCCTTTGCAAGAACTTCGATCAATCGTTCCTGTCCGGCGGCAACCCTGTCCAAACTTGCTGAGTTCTGCTCTCCGCTGTCAATTTTTGTGACCAGCCCATTCACAGAATCGGCCAGAACCCCCAGCTTTTCATCTGTTTTGTATCTGCCTGCCTCTGACTGGGCGAACAGCGCCTGCAAGGCCGCCATTTGTTCTGCGAAATGTTCCAGCAGGGCGGCCGAAGCAGACGCATCGCCACCTTCGCCATCCCCGTCACCACTGGAAAACCCAAGGCGGGTAATCGTGGACATCCATTCTTCCAGTTCGCGGTAAAACCGGTTTTGCCCATGGCTGGCGAACAGTTCCAGCAGCCCGACAATCAGGGACCCGGCAAGCCCCAGCAGGGATGACGCAAAGGCAACGCCCATGCCGCCAAGCTGGGCTTCAAGGCCGCTCATCAGGCGTTTGAAGACCTCATTCGCGCCTTCGCCTTCCTGTGGGGCAAGGGATCGGATGGTATCAACAACCGCCGGAACCGTTGTTGCCAACCCCCAGAACGTCCCCAGCAGGCCCAGAAATATCAGCAGGCTGACCAGATAGCGTGTGATATCACGTGCTTCGTCAATCCGGGTTGCAACAGAATCCAGAATTGACCCGGCAGATGATGCGCCGATTTGCATCCGCGCCCCACGTGATCGCAACAGCGCCGCCAACGGGGCAAGTAACCGTGGTGCTTTGACCTGATCATGCCCCGGGCGCCCACCAACAAAGCCTTCAATCCAGCTAACTGAATTAATCAGCTGAAAAACCTGCCAGAAACAGGCAAACACACCGATAACAAAGACGAAGAAAATAAAGCCATTCAGATATGGGTTTGCCAAAAACACCGGCGCAACACTTGCATAGGCGAAATAAGCGCCAAACCCCACAAGAACAAGACAGATCAGCATAATGAAGATCTGGCGGAAAGGTTGTGTAAAAATCGGCTCGATCGCGCGATCTGGTTGGTCCATGTGGACATGTCCTGACGCAGTTATATTTCGCACAACCTAGTGGGTGTTTTACCAAGTGCCAACAGCGGATTGCACTTACCTTGGGTCAGCCAATTGGCGCACCCGTTTTGACAACCAGTCAAGATCCGGGTCCTCTATGCCCAGTTCTTTCAGGTGGGACGCCGTATTGTGCAAATATTCCGTGTTGGGGCCACGGCCACCAACCGCATCGGCAATGATGCCTGCCTGTTCTTCCAGCGGTAACCCGCCACAGTATTGGTCATGATTTGCGTCCACAACAAAGGTTACGGCTTCAACCAACTGGCCACCCCGCAGTCTGATATGTAAAACCTTTTCCAGATAGGCGGATGAAATCAATTCGCGCTCGCGCAGATAGTCCAGGGTTCTATCTTCGTCCCCTGCCCTGACACATAAGGCCAGCCCGTCACACCCGGCACCCGCATGTTCATCCAGCGCCAAAACCAGCCCCGGGTTTGCAACAGTGCCCCGGTGGTGGATTGAGCGCATGCAAAACGAACGGGAATAATCGGACAGGCGCGCGATTGACCTGTCATCAAATGAAAACCCCGGATTCCACATCAGTGAACCGTATCCAAACACCCAAAGCGGTGAATTACCCATTCTTCTGGTCCTTCATGTTTGGGGGCATTAAACACTTCGCCATGGCCAAGTCAAAGGGGCGGGAATGCGCAAACTGCTGATAATAATTCTGGGGCTGTCCGCCCTATGGTCCGGGTACTGGTATGTTGGGTCTTCGGCGGTCGAGGGCGGCATCACAACCTGGCTGTCCCAACAGCGGGGCGGCGGGCTGAATGCGCAGTATTCAACCCTGAAAACCCGCGGGTTTCCCAACCGGTTTGACACAACAATCAAGGATGTCACACTATCCAGCCCAAGGGGTGATATAATCTGGTCCTTGCCGTTTTTTCAGATTTTCGCACTTAGTTATCAGCCAAATCACATCATTGCCGCCTTGCCAAAAGAACAAACCCTGCGCCTGGCATCCGAAAGCATTTCGATCACCAGTGAACAGATGAAAGCATCTGTGGTTTTTGAAGCCGGAACATCGCTGGCGCTGGATCGCACATCGGTTGTTATCGATGACATCAAGCTGAATTCCACACGGGGCTGGGCAACATCCATTCAGTCCGCGAATTTTGCCACCCGCCAAACCGACATTCGTGAAAATGCCCATGACGTTGCGATGACAGTAACCGATTATCGCCCGCCAAAAGGTTTCATGGCGCAATTTGACCCGAACGCAACATTGCCGGGTTTCATTGAAACCGTATCGCTGATGGTGACACTGGGGTTTGACGGCAAATGGGACCGCTTTGCCCTTGAAGGTCCACAGCCACAACTGATGGATTTGCAACTGGATGATCTGCAACTTAGCTGGGGGGGTATTGATTTGTCGGCAAAGGGGTCTTTGCTGGTCGATCTGAACGGGCACCTGAATGGCCAGATTGATATTGATGCAAAAGGCTGGCGAAGACTGGTGCAGGTTGCGGTAGATGCCGGGCTGTTGCGACCCAATATTTCCGGAACCATCGAAAACCTTTTGCAACAAATGGCAGAAATTTCAGGTGACAGTGACACCCTGTCGGCGCCCCTTAAGTTTGAAAATAGCAGTATGAGCTTTGGGCCAATTCCCCTTGGCCCCGCGCCGCGACTGATCCGGCGTTAACGGCAATAGGATCCGCTGCGATAGCGCGCGGTATCAAGGTGGAAATGGTCCTGATGAAAACGGTCCGCATTTGGGCCAAGAACGGTGCCAAACGGCCCGCAGGCCGACCGGTGCATCTTTTTCAGCAACTTGCCCTGTGTGGCGCTGCGCCAGCCCTTTAAAACCGTCACACTTGAACCATTTTTCAGGTTGATCGCAGAAATA
>DAOURA010000043.1 GCA_030625325.1 Marinosulfonomonas sp. | reverse complement strand
GTCGTTTGATGACGCCATTATCAAAAGTGGCCTAAGCGAAGAAGAACGCTGGCAGGTGATTTCTTATATCAAAACCTTTGCCGCCGAATTTGACGACCCGGATTATGACCCGGTTCTGACTGGTAAGGTGATTTCACTGCCTGCCAACATGGCGCCCTATGACGAAGCGACCATTGCGCGCGGTGCCAAGGTCTTTGAAAAGGCAAAATGTTGGAGTTGCCACGGTAAACTTGGCCGTGGTGACGGTAACGCAGAGTTCCGCGAAGATGACTGGGGCTTCCCAATCCGTATTCGTAACGTGACCCACCCCTGGAAGATCAAAGCGGGCGGCGAAGTCGAAGACATCTATATGCGCTTTACCACCGGGATCATGGGCACACCTATGCCGTCCTTCGTGAAAACGCTGGATGAAGCCGAGCGTTGGGATCTGGCGAACTATATCAAGTCGCTGCAGCATGAATTGACCAGCCATCAGACGTTGAAGGCAAAACTGGTTACGGCTGAATTGCCCGAAGACCCGCTTGACGGGGCATGGGACGAGGCCGAAACCATGGACATGCGCCTTGCGGGGCAGGTTATTGCCGCACCGCGCTGGCAAAACCCAAGCATCGAAATGGTGACAGTGCAGGCGTTGTTCAACGAAAAGGACATTGCGTTCAAACTAACCTGGGATGATCCGTTCAAAGACGTGGTTCATGATGAATCGCAAGAATTTGACACGGCTGAGCTATCGCAGGTCGGGGCCTTCAATTCCTATATTGAAGCCAACGATATGATCCCGCGTCAGTTGGAAACCTTCCGCGATTCAATTGCCATGCAGTTTCCGGTTAAGGCCCCCAACGGGACCAAGAAACCGCATTTCTATCGTGGTTCTTCGTCTGATCAGGTTCACCTGATGGTTTGGAAGGCAGAACAGGACGCCGCTGGTGAACGTGGAACCCAGGAAGGCAACGCGCGCGGCTGGAAACAACCGATCAAAGCGCAGGCCGAAGAAAACCAGCATATAACTGGTGGTGCGGTTTGGGATCAGGGGCGCTGGACTGTTGTCATGAAACGCCCGTTGAACACCGGCGACAAAAGCGATGTGCAGTTTGAACCGGGCATCTTTACCCCAATGTCCCTGAACGCGTGGGACGGTTCCAACGGTGAACATGGCCTGATCATGAGTCTGAGCACATGGCACTTTGTCTTTCTCGAAGCGCCGACACCGGCCAAGGTTTATATCTATTCGGTGCTGGCCTTCCTGATTATGGGTGCTTTGGGCCTGTGGCTGACACGCAAAACAATCAACGCAAAAGACCCTGAAGAGGCCGAGGGTTGAACCCTTGGCCAACACAGATAATAAATTGGGAGAAAAGCCAATGAGACTGAAACTAGCAACGGCAATGGGTGTGGCATGTCTGGCCCTGAGTGCGCCGGTAAGCCATGCGGCCCCCGCCGACGGGCAGGCCATTTTTGAAGGCAAGGACTGTGTTTCCTGTCACTATACGGACGGTCCGGCACGGGAAAAAACCATCGAAGATCAGTTGGCCAAAACCGGCCCCGAGCTTTGGTACGCAGGTGACAAGTTTCAGGAAGAATGGCTGGTTGGCTGGCTGGCCGATCCACAGCCGATCCGCCCGATGAAGTTTGGCTCTCTGACCGAAGAAAACCCAGCCGACCACCCGGCACTTAGTGGTGATGAATCCGCGACTGTTACAGAGTTTCTGATGAGTCTGGTTTCAGGCGAAGTCGAAGCAGGAACCGTCAAGGTTAAGAAAAACGCCAAGGGCCGCCAGATATTCACCAAAAAGATGCCATGCAGCGGCTGCCATGAATATGCGGGCCGCAAAGGTGGCGTAACCGGCGGGCGTTCCGGCCCATCATTGGCAGAAGCCGGTGTTCGCCTGAACCCGGATTGGATATTGGCCTATCTGCAGAAACCGACATTGTTCAAACCTGTTAAAATGATGCCGGTTTTCGTTGGCCTTCTAAGCGACAAAGACATGGCAAACGTTGCCAGCTATGTCGGCAACTTCAAACCTAAGAAATAGTATCAGTGAGGGAGACGATCATGAAAAAAATAACCACAATCGCGGCCCTTGCCGGGCTTTCATTCAATCTGCTTGGGGCGCCTGTGATGGCGTCAGAACCGCAGGCCGTGTATGAATTTTACTGTGCGCAGTGTCATGGCCTGACAGGCAAAGGCGACGGGCCAAACGTGACCAAGGACTTTCCGGTCAGCCCGCGTAATTTCGTTGATGCTGCTGAAATGAACAAACTGTCCAATGCTGACATCAAAAATGTTGTGCTGGATGGTGGTCCGTCAGCCGGGAAATCCCCGATGATGCCACCATGGGGCAAGACCCTGACCGAAGAAGAAGTTGACGGTCTGGTCGAATACCTGCGTGTGTTGTGCGCCTGCGAAGGCAAACAGGGCTAAGCGCCCTGAGTGCTAAAACACAAAGAAGTATAGGATCAAAAGGATGACAACGGCATTAACAGCCATCCCGAAAAAGATGACGATATCAACGGCGCGTTTTTTTTTGGGTGGCTGCATGTTGGGTTCCAATGATCCTGTGTGGGCGTGTAAGCGATGACTATCCCAGATAGGGCAAGACGTCTATCGGGTGCGACAATTGAACGGGTTTTTCAAGGGCTAAGTGATGGCGAATAAAGAACAGCACGATAAACATATGGCCCGGCTTGGGCCGGCCGTGTTTATCATCACATTTGTGGTGATAATTGAATTTTTCTGGTGGTTTATGCACGCCTGAGCAACGGGGATCGAAGAAATGAGCCTTAAAAATAAACTGATATCCTTTGGCATTGCTTTTGTCGTGTGTGGCGGCGGCTTTTTGCTGCTGGATGTCACTCTGATGAATATGCAGGGCCTTAGCTTGATCTTTGAGCGATAGGCAGGGGCAGATAAGATGAAGGGGACAGGATCCTTGAGAAATGTATCGAATAAGCTGATTTACGGGCTTTTCATAACGCTGGTGATCGGACTTGTGTCCGTGTTTGGCGGCGCTGATCTGTTTGCCGCCTATGCGGCCGGAACAGAGGCGGCAGCCGACGCTGCCAGCACTGGTGGATATGGGCCGGCCCCGGTGACAACGGCCGCCGATTACCCCAGTTATGCGGGGGTCAACGGGCGCCTTGCGATCTGGATATTCGCGCAATTGCACCTGTGGTTCGCGGCGTTCGTTCTGGCGGTTCCGATTTTCGTGTTCATCATCGAAGTCATCGGCATGCGCACCCGCGACAAACGCTATGACGACATGGCTTATGAATTCATCAAGGTTTCAATCACCGCCTATTCGCTGACGGCGATTTTGGGCGGCTTGTTGCTGTTTTCCTTAATCCTGTTTTACCCGGATTTGTTTAGCTATCTTTCCGTGATTTTCGGCGAAAGCATGTTCTATTATGCGCTGCTGTTCTTTGGGGAAAGTGCTGTGCTTTACCTTTATTACTATGGTTGGCATTGGCTTCAGGGTGGATTGAAAAAGTGGATTCACCTGACCCTTGGCTTGACGCTGAATGCGGTTGGTACAACGTTGATGTTGCTGGCCAATGCATGGCTGACATTCATGATGAGTCCCGCAGGCGTTGACCCGGCGGGTGTGTTCAGCGGCGACACATGGGCCGCGATCCACAACTTCCTGTGGAACCCGATCAACATCCACCGTTTTGTGGCCAACATTGCCTATGGTGGTTCAATCGTGGGGGCCTATGCGGCGTTTAAATTCCTGACCGCAAGGAACGATCAGGAAAAAGCCCACTATGACTGGATGGGTTACAACGCCAACTTTATCGCAATCTGCGCGCTGTTGCCGTTGCCGTTTGCGGGCTATTATCTGGCGGCCGAAATTTACGCCTATTCCCAACAGATGGGGATCACCCTGATGGGCGGTATTTTTGCGTGGCTGTTTATCATTCAGGCGGTGCTGATTGGCACGCTGTTCCTGTCGGCAAACTATTACCTTTGGTGTGGGATGGGGCGCAGCGACGGGGCGAAACGCTATACCAAGTATATCAAATATATCGCCATCGTTTTGGTGGGTGCGTTTCTTGTGTGGTTCACGCCGCATACGCTGGTGCTGACCAATTCAGAACTGAAATCCCTTGGCGGGCCGCACCATTCCATTCTGGGCCCACTGGGGATTATGCCAGCCAAAAACACGGCTGTTAACATAATGATCACCTTCACTTTCCTTAGCTTCCTGTTTTATCGCCGTTCAAACAAAGTGGCGACGGTTAGCTGGGAAAAAACCGGGAATATCATACAGGTGGCCCTGTTTAGTGCCGGTATTGTGAACATCCTGTTTCTGGGTATCTACCACGGTTATTTCACCAACACGGTCTATAAGGTTGCGGCATCTATTCCGCAGGTGATGACCACGTTCACGGTGATTGTTGGCAGCCTGATACTGGACTCGTTCATCTATCGCGGTGCCAAAGATGTTGGGCCGTTGCATTGGGGGCGCATCCCGGACCGGGCGCAATACGCGCTGTTCCTGTTGGCGGTGGCCTTTACATGGCTGATGGGCCTGATGGGCTATATCCGGTCTGGTATTCGCCAGCACTGGCATGTGGTTGACATCATGCGTGACAATTCGCCCGATGCCTATACCCCAACACTGGGCTATGCGGCCAATGTGGTTTCGATCGCGACGATAATGTTCCTGGCGATGGTTATATTTGTGTTCTGGATCGCGCAGGTCAGCACCAAAAAATCGCTGCCTGCCGGATACTGGAAGGAGTAAGCAAAATGCGCCAGTTTCTTAAAGTAGTCGCCTTTATGGTTGTGACTGTCGGCCTGTTTGCCGGGTATTCCAATCTGGGCATTCCGCAAATTCAACCTGCACCACCACCGACCGAGGAAAAAATTGATCTGAGCGCCATGACCATGGATCAGTTTGTTGCCCTTGGGGAACGCCTGTTCAGCGGTAAGGGCACATGTACCCTGTGCCACAATGCCCTTGGGCGTGCGCCAGAACTGGGTGAAATTGCCATTAGTTCACAGGCGCGCCTGGATGATCCGCGCTATGCAGGGTCCGCGTCTGATATCGAAGGATATATTCGTGAATCCCTGGTTGATCCGTCCGCCTTTGTGGTGGTTGGCTTTGGTAAAGCAGGCAGCAACGACACCGAAAGCCCGATGCCAAGCGTCAATAGTGGCAGTATCGGTATGTCAGACCCGGAAACGGCGGCGGTTATTGCCTATCTTCAGGACAATGGTGGTTTGGAAATCACCGTTGAAATCCCAACTGATCTGGGGGAAGCCGAAGATGAAGGCGAAGCCACCAACAGTGGTGAGCCACGTGAACCAATCACCGACATTCAGGAACTGGTTGATAACCATGCCTGTGAGGCATGTCATACCATCACTGACGCCGCCGGGGATATCGGCCCGGACCTGTCAAAAATCGGGGCGACGCAGGATCGTGACTATATCCGTCAGGCCCTGCTGGACCCGAACGCGGTGATTGCCGAAGGATACGAAGAAGGCTTTATGCCGGATGATCTGGGGCAACAAATGTATGCAACCGAGCTGGAAATCATGGTTGATTTCCTAAGCAATTTAAAGTGAGGGGGCAGTCATGAGAATTCCCAGATTATTACAGGCGACACTGGTCCTTGTTGGGGTCTATTTCGGGTTCATTGTGGTCTTTGACTACATCCTAGAAGCGGTGATCCCACGCAGCCTGCTGACGATGTATATGTTCTTTGTTACGGCTGGCGTCTTTATGGTGTTCACCTATGACGAAGACCAGATGCGCGAACTGGCGGCACCGATTAAGGCGATGGTCGAAGACCCGTCCAAACGGGGTGTCCGAAATGTTGTATTTCTGCTGATCCCGCTGCTGGTGGGCTATGGTGTTTACGACAAAACCATGCCCAGCTTTGATGCGCCGGTTGAACTGCGCACAATCCACCCGGCACCGCCCAGCACCGCCAAGATTTACGGTGAACGGGTTAATCTGCTGACGCTTGAAAACCCGTTTCGCCACTATGAAACAGAAGATCCTGAGCAGTTCGCCGAATATGTTGAAGAAGGCGCGGCCGTTTACATCGAAAACTGTCAATACTGTCACGGTGATAAGCTGGACGGGAAGGGGCCTTATGCCGAAGGGCTAAACCCGACGCCGCTTAACTTTCAGGACATCGGCACCATTGCCCAGTTGCAGGAAAGCTATCTGTACTGGCGCATTACAACCGGCGGGCCGGGCTTACCCAAAGAAGCCGCCCCCTGGATTTCATCAATGCCGGTCTGGCAAAATTTTCTGACGGAAGAGGAGATCTGGAAAGTGATCCTGTTCCTTTACGATTACACTGGCCATGCGCCAAGATCATGGGGGGCAGCCAATGCATCTCACTAATATATGCATGCGAACGATTGCCGGTGTTTTTGCAGCCGGATACCTATCACTTAGTGCCGGGGCGGCTTTTGCCCAGTCCGGCGATATGGACGCAGGTGAGGCAGTTTACGCCAAGCGTTGTCTTCAGTGCCACGGCGAAGACGGCGACGGGCTTGGCCCGGCGGCGGAACGCCTGAACCCGCCACCGCGTGATTTCACCCTTGGCATGTATAAGTACAAAACCACAGGTTTTGACGATGACATCCCCAATGACGCAGACCTGACCCGGATGATCCGCGATGGTATGCCGGGCACGGCCATGCCGGGCTGGGGTGATATGCTGTCCGAACAGGATATTGCTGATGTGCTTGCTTACATCAAATATTTCGCTGAAATTGAGGACGCGCCTGAAATTCAGGTGGACTATGGCACTCAGGTTACCAGTTCCCCCGAAAGCATTGCCGCGGGTAAGGCCCTGTTTGAAGAGGGCGACCGTTGCACCGAATGTCACGGTCTTGAAGGCAAAGGCAGCGCCATCAAGAAGTTGAAAGACGACAATGGTGACCGGACATGGCCACGTAACCTGACCAAGCCATGGACGTTTAGGGCCAGCAATGACCCCAAGGACATATTCACCCGAATTTCTGTGGGTATTCCGACAACGCAAATGCCGTCATTTGCGGACCCTAACAGCAAAAGCAGTGTCAGTGTCGAAGACCGCTGGAATATTGCCAACTATGTGGCGTCACTGGCCAAAACTGATCTGGTCGTGAACCCTGAAAACTTTGTTATTCAGGGCGGTCGGGTTGATGGTGCATTGCCAACGTCCCCCGATGATGAAGCATGGGCCACAGCGCCGCCGTCAACCTTTATCATGGTGCCGCAAATCGTTGGGGAAGACCGGTTCTTTACCCCAGCCAACGACACGATCAGCGTGCGCGCGCTTTACGATGACAACAGTGTTGCTATCCATGTTGAATGGGATGATCGCACCAAAAGTATCCCCGGTGATGACAAGGCCGCAAGCATTGCGGATGAGGAACTGTTCGAAGATTCAGTTGCAATTCAGTTCCCACGGGACATCCCGGAAGGTATGGAAAAACCATATTTCCTGATGGGTGACGGGACCAATCCGGTAAACCTGTGGCGCTGGAACAGCGGCACCACGGACGCCCCGCAAACGGGCACCGTGTTTGACGCAATGGGCATCAACGATCAGCAGGCGCGCGCCGACAATGGTGAACTTAGCGTTTCCAGCAGCTATCGTGACGGCACATGGCGGGTTGTGATGACCCGTGCCCTGACCACGGTTTTGCCTGAAACCGACCTGCAATTCGAAGAGGGTCGGTTTGTTCCGATCTCATTCTTTGCGTGGGATGGTTCAAACAGCGAAGCAGGAACAGCCCACACCATGACCACCTGGTACTGGTTGCAGCTAAAACCAGCGGCAAGTTCTAAGCCAATCGTCTATGGCGTGCTGGCCGCCTTGTTATCCCTGCTGGTGCTTATCTGGTGGGGCCGCGGCGCTGCGGCCCGCGCCAAACGGGAAGCCTGATGCCCGATAACACCGAAACCAAACCTGACCACAACACCCATGGTGCTGTGGTCAGGTTGTTTGGTGTCATCCTGATAATCTTGGGTTCATTGAACACCATGCTATCATGGCGCGCCGGGTTTGAGGTTTTATCCTTGCCGGTTTTCTTTCTGGCAGGTGGGGTGGCCCTGATCGCGATCGGGTCGATCATGCGCCAGATTAAGGGCTGACTTTAGATAGCCCTAGGAAGAAATACGGTAACGCCCGGTTTTTCGATCCCCAACAACCTCGACAATATTCTTTGCCCGCAGGTTTTTTAGTGCCCGATAGAATGAAGACATCGTAGGTCCGTCCAGCAATTTGTGGTTTAAAATTGTGTCGGATTTTGCACCGTTCACAAATTCTTCCAAAGATAATGCTGCAATTATATTCCGCTCAAGTGGGGTAAGATCGCCAAGGCCGATATCATCCTCTAAAGATCGCAGAACGGCCACAAGATGTGCATAACCGTTTAGCTTTGATGCCTTGTCACTATTCATTCTTAATTCCTGCTCAGATTTATTCATATCGCGTCATGCTCGTCTTCACGACAATATTTTCAGCGCGCTTATTCCATTATGTGGTCAAAATGTCCACCTTTTGGTCGCCGCAGTAAATGTTGTCGTTCTGATGCGTGAAAGAACCGTTGAAATAATCGTTTGTCAACTAATGATTTTTAGTTGCCAGTTCCTGCGCCTGAAAAGCCACGTGGTTTTGGGCTAAGTGTTTGATAAAAATATCCGACATTTCTGTAACATTACCCATTAAGTTATTGCCTATCTTGAATGTTTGGTCGTATTTTTGCATATTGCGAATATGTCAATTTTTAGGCATTGAAGGTGGTGGAAATTGTGAGCATCCGATTTTATAAATTTTTTCCAAAATGGGGTATAGTTGTCACGCTAGGCTATGTTTTGGCTTACATAATTCAAAGACATATAATTTTTCCGCTTGAAACACAGATATTCCCCGCACTTTCTGAGATCGCAAGTGTCATCTACCTTCCCCATGCAGCCCGCATATTAGGCATCGCAATAGTTGGCCCAAGAGCATTTTTTGCACTTTTCCCGACGGTCATAGCCTTGAACTTCATAGATCCGGCAAATGGATCCCCCCTGTTGACCCATCTTTTAGTGTTGGTTTCTGGGGTGGGGGCAGGCTGTGGGGTTTTAGCCTATTATTCGGTTAAGCGGTTCTATGCACAGGCTGATTCATTCGAAACAGCTTTATATAATTGGAAACCTGTAGTTATGATCGGTGTTATGGCTTCCGTATTTAACTCTATCGGGCTTTCTCTTGTGTACTATGGATATTTTGACCTTTGGAATTTTCCTGTGCTTCAATTTAAGTACTTTGTTGGTGATATGCTTGGTCTCATGGTGGGGCTATTGTTGCTGGTTCTTATGTTTAGATTGATCAGAGGGGTAAACAGTTGATTTGTCTCGCATGGTAATCCCCCGAAACCTCCCCCACTTTGATGCAGAGTTTGCTCAGCCTTTTCGAAGGAGCAAACACGGGTGTTGATCCCAAAACCGTTCGGCGTGACTGTCTACTGGATAATCCAGAAGTTCGCGAAGAGATAAAGGTGATTGCCGCTGCGCGACGGCGGTTCGGCTGCCGCCGGATCGGTGTGCTGTTTGGGCCCATAGGCGCTGATCCGGCCATAAATCCTGCGGGCCTGTTCAGCGTATCAACGGAATTGATCGACAATCAAACCCCACTCGCAACCTGACTGTGCGATGGGTTTGCCTGTCTCGGCTGAAATCATTTGTGCAGTTACTCCATCGCTCAATTGCCGTTGCATGAATTATTTTATGTCAATATCTATTTTATGGAATACCCTTTGACCATCCTGAAGGAGACACCATGACTAACGAAACCGTCCGCCTAACCATGGCCCAAGCCGTTGTCCGTTATCTGTGTAATCAGTTCACAGAAATTGACGGTGAGCGTGTTCCGCTGTTTGCGGGGGTTTTCGGTATTTTCGGCCATGGCAACGTGACGTGCTTTGCCGAAGCGCTTGAAGCTGTGCAAGACACATTGCCAACCTGGCGTGGTCAAAACGAGCAATCCATGACCCTTGCGGGCATAGGATATGCCAAGGCCAAACTACGGCGCCAAATTATGGTGGCGACGGCTTCTGTTGGGCCGGGTGCTTTGAACATGGTAACAGCTGCGGGCGTGGCACATGCCAACCGGTTACCAATTCTTCTTATTGCGGGCGATACTTTCGCAAACCGCCGCCCTGATCCGGTTCTTCAACAGGTTGAACATTTCAACGACCCAACGAAAACCGTTAACGAATCTTTTCGTGCGGTGACTCGGTATTGGGACCGGATTACACACCCCGAACAAATCATATCCTCGCTGCCACAGGCGGTTGCGGTGATGTTGGATCCAGCCGATTGTGGCCCTGCGTTCATTGGCCTTTGTCAGGATACACAGGAAATTGCGTTTGATTATCCAGCGGCATTCTTCACGCCAACGGTTCATCATGTACCGCGCCCCCGCCCGGACCTTGATCAATTGGCAAAGGCCGTAGAGGCGCTTAAATCAGCGAGAAAGCCACTGATAATATCAGGTGGCGGCGTGCGATATTCGCAGGCAGAGGGCGTAGTTTCAGAATTCGCAAAGTCGCGTGGAATTCCGCTAGTTGAAACTATCGCAGGTAAAGGATCGGTCGTGCATGACCATCCAGCGCATGTCGGACCCATAGGAGTGATCGGCTCAAGTTCAGCAAATGCGATGGCGGCGGAGGCTGACGTTGTTCTGGCAATCGGAACTCGCTTACAAGATTTCACCACAGGTTCATGGACCCTTTTTGATAAGAAAGCCCAATTTGTTTCGGTCAATGCCGCCCGTTGGGATGCTGTTAAACATCGTGCAATCTCGGTTGTTGGGGACGCGTTAGTGACCATGAAAGAAATGGATTCCGCGCTTGGTGATTGGGCGGCTGATCCTAGCTGGATGGACAAGGGGCGGTCAGAGATGGCGGGGTGGAACGCGATGCTTGATGAATACCAGAAGCCAACGAATGCGCCGCTTCCGACATATGCCCAGGTGGTTAAGGTTGTACATGAAAACGCGGGCGAACGTGATCTTGTGATCACCGCTGCGGGTGGGTTGCCGGGCGAGCTAACCAAAGGATGGCGGGTCAAATCACCGAACACGTTTGATTGCGAGTTTGGTTTTTCCTGTATGGGATACGAGATATCCGCCGGATGGGGCGCAGCAATGGCGGACGAAACTCGCACGCCTATCGTTATGATTGGTGACGGCACGTATATGATGATGAATTCCGATATCTATTCATCGGTGCTTAGCGGTCACAAGATGATCGTTGTCGTGCCTGATAATGGCGGTTTTGCTGTTATCAACCGCCTACAAAATTTTAAAGGCGGGGCGTCGTTTAACAACCTGATCAAAGACAGTCGCGTGGTAGAACCTTTCTCGGTTGATTTTGCAAAGCATGCGGAATCAATGGGTGCCCTTGCCCGCAGTGTTGAAACGCTGGGTGAATTGGACGAAGCTATGAAGTGGGCTCAAGCCAATGACCGCACTACTGTTCTAACAATTCCTTCAGACGCATTTGAGTGGGTGCCAGGAGATGCCTCTTGGGATGTTGGTGTGCCAGAAGTTTCAGACCGCCCAGAGGTTAATGCGGCGCGTGCTGACCACGATGAAATCCGTTCAAAACAGCGTATCGGAGTATAAATTAATGAAAGCTAAACTCGGCATCGCACCTATTGCATGGTGGAACGATGACCTTGAAGAACTTAGTGATGATGTCTCGCTGGAAGAGTGCCTCTCGCAAGCGCATCGCGCTGGATATACAGGCATGGAGACCGGCCGGCGCTTTCCGATGGATCCAGACGTTCTGGGCCCGATCCTGAAAAAGCACGAAATGAGCGTCTGTGGGGGGTGGTTTTCAGGTTTGCTGCTGGAAAGCGACATTGAAACCGAAAAAGACCGCATAGCCGAACAGATTACTTTGTTCAAAGCCATGGATGCACCCTGCATCGTCTACGGTGAAACTGCGGGAAGCATTCAGGGCGACCGTAATGCGCCGCTGTCGACCAAACTCCGCCTTAGCGAAGATCAGATCAAGCTTTACGGCCGCAAGATGACCGAGTTCGCAGAATGGTGTGCGGATCAAGGCATGCCGATTTCGTACCACCACCACATGGCGGCCCCTATCGAAACGGAAGAGGAACTTGACCTTCTGATGACCCATTCTGGCGATGCTTTGCCGCTGTTATTTGACGCCGGACACATGGCCTTTGCGGGCGGCGACCCATTTCGGGTAATAGATAAGCACCACGCGCGGATCAGTCATTTTCACGCGAAGGACATCCGAGCCGACGTGATTAATGCACTCAACAGAACGAAAGATAGCTTTCTGGATGCGGTCGTTAAGGGGGCGTTTACCGTGCCAGGCGATGGCTCACTGGACTTCAGTGCGCTTGCACACCGTCTGGCAGATTACGACTACGAAGGTTGGTTTGTTGTCGAAGCAGAGCAAGATCCGATCAAGGCGCCGCCATTTGAGTATGCCTGCATCGGGCGAAGCGAGCTTGTTCGGGTCTTGAGTAACGCAGGATACATTATCGAATAGATCCGGGGTAAATGGACAGGATAAATGGTCAATATCTATTCCTGCGTTACAGTGGGGATACGTGGATCGATGGCCCCTTTCTGAACCCGCCGCCCACGCATCCTGTTTCTGGCAGATCGAAACATTCTGGCCAATCAGGCCTATAATTCGTTTTCTGCCTTCCCCGAAGATGCCCTGATCCGTATCAGCCCAATGAAATCCGCAAAAAGGGGCAAGTGCCCAAGAACGGCAGCATTTTCTTTACCATATTCCAGACGTTCATGAGGGCGAAGAAGGTGCCGAAAACTATGGCGGGTAGGTTGGCGGGGCAAACCCTGCGTGCCTATTTTACAAGTAAAATCAAGAACTTATGTGGCGTTGTGGCGGAGAGACAGGGATTCGAACCCTGGGAACCCTTGCAGGCTCAACGGTTTTCGAGACCGCCCCATTCGACCACTCTGGCACCTCTCCGCGGTTGTCCGTGGTGAACCGTGGCGGTTTACGCGAAAGGTTAGGCGGGGCACAATAGAAAAATTCGTTATTTTACGACCTTCAGGGATGTGATCTGGCCGGGCTTGGAACCGGGGCCGGGAATGGCTAACGTACCCCGGATAACGGATGGAGGTCCCATGTTCAGAATTCCCATATTGTTCGCAACCTTGTTAATGGCGGCCTTTCCGCTGCGGGCTGAGCCGGGGCAAGAGGTGCTGCGCCTGGGGGATGCACTGGGCATGCCGGCAATCATTGAGATTATGCGGGTTGAGGGGATCAATTATTCCGCCGAACTGGGTGAAAGCATGTTTCCCGAACGGGCAGGGGGGGAATGGCAAAATCTGGTTGAAGGAATTTACGATACAGACCAGATGGCGCAGGCCACCTATCAGGGATTTACGGCCAACCTGAACCCGCAATATATCGGGGTGTTGACCGATTTTTTCGAAAGCCCCCTGGGGGTGGAAATTATAGCGCTGGAAATTTCAGCGCGCAGGGCGCTGTTGGACAGCGCAGTTGAAGATGCGAATTCGGATCATGTTGCGTCCCTGATGGATGCGGATGATCCGCGCATTGACCTGCTGACCCGGTTTATTGAGGTAAACAACCTGTTGGAAGCCAACGTTGTGGGCGGGCTGAATTCAAATTTTGCATTTTTCACGGCGCTGGCCGAAGGGGGCGCCTATCCGGGGGAGCAGACCGAAGATCAATTGTTACAGGATGTCTGGAGCCAGGAAGACGAAATTCGCGAAGATACCCGCATCTGGCTGTATGAATTCCTGTCCATGGCTTATTCGCCGCTGAGTGACGAAAAGCTGGAAGAATACCTTACCTTTTCCCAAACCCCGGAAGGCCAGGCGCTGAATATTGCATTATTTGCCGGGTTTGACGGAATGTTTGATGGTATTTCACGGGGCCTTGGGGTGGCGGCCGCCCAGATAATGACCAGTGAAGACCTATAGGTTTTATGGCTTGACTTAAGGGGGTAATTCCAAGATAAGCCGCCATTCCTGCCGGGCATGTGTTCGCAGGGTTTTTGAAATGACGCCCATATGGGGCGCGCAGTTCGCAGGCGGCCAATTGGCCAAAACACCGCAATGCGGGGCCACAGAACGCGAAAAATACGAAGGAAGAACGCATGTTTGCGGTCATGAAGACCGGTGGCAAGCAGTATAAGGTCCAAAGCGGAGACGTACTCCGCGTTGAGAAACTTGCAGCTGACGCCGGCGAAAAAGTACAATTCAACGACATTTTGATGATTGGTTCCACCATTGGTGAACCTATGGTTGCCGGTGCTGCCGTGCAGGCCGACGTGATCGACCAGATCAAAGGCGAAAAGGTTATCCACTTCGTCAAACGTCGCCGTAAGCACCATTCAAAGCGCACCAAGGGCCACCGTCAGCAGCTGACACTGCTGCGTATCACGGACATCCTTGAAAAAGGTGGTGATAAGTCTGGTGTTAAAGCCGCTGTTGGTGCCGGATCTGTTTCGGTTGCTGCCGTTGCCGCCGCCGCACCTGCCAAAAAGGCCGCCCCTAAAAAGGCAGAAGCCAAGGCCGCAGCCCCCAAGAAAGCCGCAGCCCCTAAAAAGGCAGCGCCCAAGGCCGCAGCCGCCGCTGACGATCTGAAAAAATTGTCAGGTGTTGGCCCCGCCCTTGAAAAGAAACTGCTTGAGGCCGGTGTGACAACATTTGCCCAGATCGCAGGCTGGAATGATGCTGACGTAGCTGCTATGGACGAAAAACTGTCGTTCAAGGGCCGTATTGAGCGTGAAGGCTGGATCGATCAGGCCAAGACGCTGGCAGCTGAAAAGGAGTAACGACAAATGGCACATAAAAAAGCAGGCGGTTCATCCCGCAACGGT
>DAOURA010000195.1 GCA_030625325.1 Marinosulfonomonas sp. | reverse complement strand
GCCTGTGAATACCAACGTTTGAATTGCCCCAGATCGCGCCCGGTTGCGTCCTGAAACACCGTCAGCCAGTTTTCAATCGTCGCGGCCTGTCCGTCATGGCGATCAAAATACAGATCCAGTGCGCGTTTATAGCCGTCATCGCCCACAAGGGTTTTAAGCATGCCGATCACCTCGGCGCCCTTATTATAAACGGTTGCCGTATAAAAATTGTTGATCTCAACAAAGCTGGCAGGGCGAACCGGGTGGGCCAATGGGCCGCTGTCTTCGCGAAACTGTCCGGCGCGCAGGGTGGCCACATCGTCAATGCGTTTCACCGCGGCCGAACGCATGTCGCCGGTGAACTGCTGGTCACGAAAAACCGTCAGCCCCTCTTTCAGGCATAACTGAAACCAGTCGCGACAGGTGATGCGGTTGCCGGTCCAGTTGTGAAAATATTCGTGGGCGATGATGCCTTCGATGCGTTCGAAACTGGCATCTGTGGCGGTTTCAGGGCTGGCCAGAACGCAACTGGAATTGAAGATATTCAGCCCCTTGTTTTCCATGGCCCCCATGTTGAAATCATCCACCGCAACCACGTTGAAGATATCCAAATCATATTCGCGCCCGTAAACGTCTTCGTCCCATTTCATCGACCGGATCAACGCGTCCATCCCATAGGCGCATTTGTCTTCGTCGCCTTTTCGCACCCAGATGTTCAGGTCAACCTTGCGCCCTGACATGGTGGTGAAATCTGCGCTGTGGGCCAACAGATCACCCGCCACCAGCGCGAACAAATAGGCCGGTTTTGGCCAGGGGTCGTGCCACTCGGCCCAGCCGTCGCCCTGTTGCGCCGGGTTGCCATTTGACAGCAGCACCGGCTCTTTTCCCTCAATACGCACATCAAAGGCGGCCATCACATCGGGTCGGTCCGGGTAATAGGTGATTTTGCGAAATCCTTCGGCCTCGCATTGGGTGCAATACATGCCGTTGGAAATATACAGGCCCTCAAGGCTGGTGTTCGCTTGCGGGTTAATTTCAACCTCGGCTTCCCAGATGAACGGGGCGTCTGGCACATCTGTGCGCAGGCCGTCGGCGGCAATATCGGGGGTGCAGGGCTGGCCGTTGATGCTGGCGCTGATCAGGGTAAGGTTTTGCCCGTGAAGGAAAAATTCCTTTGACACCGCATCCGGGTTGGGCCGAAAGCTGATTTTTGACACCACCCGTGTTGCCGTTGGTGACAGTTTAAATGTCAGTTCCGTCTTATCGATCAGATAGGGGGGGACGGTGTAATCAGCCAGATGAATGGTTTTTTGTGTGGTGTCTGTCACGGGGTGCTCCGAACTTGCAGGGTTGGGCGCAAGGTAGGTCCGGTTCCGGGTGGGTTCAACCGCTACATTGGCCGTGGATTTTCAAGATTTCCTTCAAGTTCGGTGGAATTGTAAAGATTTACATGAAAGTGCTTCACATTCATCTTTCACCTATTATCTGATTGACTGTGTAAGTTGGCCAAGGCCCCAAAAGGGGCGCGGGAATGAAAATCTGGAAAGGTGCAGCCATGGGCGATCGTATCGAAAAAAACGGACTAAAAGTTGTGCCGGTTCTTGTGAATTTCATTGAGGCTGAGGCCCTGCCGGGCAGCGGTGTCAGTGCCGATGCATTTTGGGCGGGCCTGTCGGAAATTGTCCATGATCTGGGTCCGAAAAACCGCGCGCTTTTGGAAAAGCGTGAAGAAATGCAGTCGCAAATTGATGAATGGCACATTGCCCGTCAGGGGCAGGCGGTTGATGGCGATGCCTATCAGGCATTTTTGTGTGACATTGGTTATCTGGTGCCTGAAGGCCCCGATTTTCAGATTGCGACCAAAAACGTAGACCCCGAAATCGCCCTGATACCGGGGCCGCAACTGGTGGTGCCAATCACCAATGCGCGCTTTGCGCTGAACGCCGCCAATGCCCGTTGGGGCAGCCTTTATGACGCGCTTTATGGCACCGATGCCATGGGTGATTTGCCTGCCGGTGGGGGCTATGACCCTGATCGCGGGGCGCGTGTTATCGACTGGGCCAAGGCGCATCTGGACAAGACCGCCCCCCTTGCCGGTGGCAGTTGGGCAAGTGTAACGGTGCTGCGTGTCATTGATGGTGCGTTTATCGTTGAAAATGAAGTGGGTGAAACCGGGCTGGCCGACCCGTCGCAGTTTGTTGGTCACAGTGGGGCGGTCGATGCGCCCGATCATGTGATCCTAAGCAAAAACGGGCTGCATGTTGATATTGTAATTGACCCCAACAGCCAGATCGGCGGGCAGGACCCGGCGGGCATTTGTGATGTTGTGCTGGAATCCGCCGTTAGCGTGATCATGGATTGCGAAGACAGTGTTGCAGCCGTTGACGGCGACGAAAAAGTTGCCGCCTATCGCAACTGGCTTGGCCTGATGAAGGGCGATCTGGCCGAAACCTTTATGAAGGGCGGGGCAGAGGTGCGCCGTGATCTGAAACCAGACGTTGATTTCACCGGCATGGATGGTGCGCCCGAGCGCCTGAAGGGGCGTGCGCTGATGCTGGTGCGCAATGTTGGTCATTTGATGAGTAACCCGGCGATTATTGACCGTGATGGCCGTGAAATTGGCGAAGGTCTGTTGGATGCGATGGTCACGGTTTTGATCGCGCGCCACGATCTGGCCAAGGACAGTGGCGCGCGCAACACTGAAAACGGTTCGGTCTATATTGTTAAGCCCAAGATGCACGGGCCGGCAGAAGTTGCCTTTGCCTTGGAAATTTTTGACCGGGTAGAGGCCGCCCTTGGCCTGCCGCAAAACACCGTGAAAATCGGCATCATGGACGAAGAACGCCGCACCAGTGCCAACCTGAAAGAATGCATTCGCGCCGCCAGTGACCGGATTGCCTTTATCAACACCGGATTTCTGGATCGCACGGGCGATGAAATCCACACCTCAATGGAGGCCGGCGTGATGGTGCCCAAGGGGCAGATGAAAAATATGCCGTGGATCACCGTCTATGAAGACCGCAATGTTGATATTGGGCTGGCCTGTGGCCTTGGCGGACGCGCCCAGATTGGCAAGGGCATGTGGGCGATGCCCGATCTGATGGCCGATATGCTGGACCAGAAAATCGGCCACCCGCAGGCTGGTGCCAATTGTGCATGGGTGCCATCCCCAACGGCGGCCACGCTGCATGCGACCCATTATCATCAGGTTGATGTGTTTGCCCGTCAGGGTGACATTGCCGCCGGGGGCGCGCGTGGTTCACTGGCGGATCTGCTTAGTATTCCGCTGGCGGATGGTGTGAACTGGTCAGACGCCGAAATAACGGCAGAGGTTGAAAACAATGCCCAGGGAATTTTGGGCTATGTCGTGCGCTGGATTGACGCCGGGGTTGGGTGTTCCAAGGTGCCTGATATTCATGATGTGGGCCTGATGGAAGATCGCGCGACCTGCCGGATCAGTTCGCAGGCCTTGGCGAACTGGTTGCATCACGGGGTGATCAGTCGTGATCAGGTCATGGCCGCAATGAAAAAAATGGCCGCTGTGGTGGACCGTCAGAACGCGGGTGATCCGGGTTATCGCAACATGGCGCCGGGGTTTGGCTGTGTGGCGTTTCTGGCCGCCTGTGATCTGGTGTTTGAAGGCCGGGTGCAGCCGTCAGGCTATACTGAACCGTTTTTGCACCGCCGGCGTTTGGACCTAAAGTCGTCTGGCTCGGGGCGTGCTCGCGCGTTTCACAAGCTTTTTCTTTGTTATCGCGCGCACACCCTATATACCCTTGCCAAATTCCAGTGAGGAAACCCCATGTCACGACCTGTTATTGGCATAATTGGCAATCAAAATCTGTTTGATGACTATGCTGTGCATGCCAGTG
>DAOURA010000093.1 GCA_030625325.1 Marinosulfonomonas sp. | reverse complement strand
AGTAACCGGCTTTGTCTTTAAGGTGCAGGCCAATATGGATGCCAAGCACCGTGACAGGGTTGCATTTGTGCGCCTTGCCTCGGGGCATTTCAAACGCGGCATGAAACTGACCCATGTGCGTAGCAAAAAACAAATAACCGTGTCCAGCCCGGTGCTGTTTCTGGCCGCCGACCGTGAACTGGCAGAAGAAGCATGGGCCGGTGACATCATCGGCATCCCAAACCACGGGCAACTGCGCATCGGTGACACGTTAACCGAAGGCGAAGCCCTGCGTGTGACCGGCATTCCGTCGTTTGCGCCGGAACTATTGCAAAGCGTGCGCGCACTGGACCCGATGAAATCCAAACATCTGGAAAAGGCCTTGATGCAGTTCGCCGAAGAAGGGGCCGCCAAGGTTTTCAAGCCGATGATCGGGTCGGGCTATATTGTCGGCGTGGTCGGGGCCTTGCAGTTTGAAGTTCTCGCCAGTCGGATTGAAATCGAATACGGCCTACCGGTGCGCTTTGAGCCCAGTCAGTTCACATCCGCCCGCTGGTTGGCTGGCCCCAAGGACGCCGTGGACAATTTTGCCGACATAAACAAGGGCCACATGAGCCATGACAACGACGGTGATCTGGTTTACCTGACCCGCCTGCAATGGGACATTGATCGGGTTGAACGGGATTACCCCGACCTGAAGCTGACGGCGACCAAGGAAATGATGGTGTAAGAAACGGCGATATGCGGGCATCAAACCATGCATGTGCCCCGCTATCATTGACAATTTAGAAACAATTCAGCCTGAAAGCAGGCGATCGGTCACAAATCAGCATGGCTCATTGACCCTGAGCCCTTTTTTCTATAGCCACACCGCAATTATGGGGCACTGATAACCAGTTGGCTGTACGGGCCATGCCTCTTCAGATGTTACGGGCCTTGAATGTCCGTAAGAACACGGATGTTAATGACAAAATTCTCAGACTTAAATCTGGCGCCAAAGGTGCTGAAAGCTGTTGATGATGCGGGCTATGAAAGCCCGACACCAATTCAAGAGGGCGCGATCCCGCCTGCCCTGGAAGGGCGCGATGTTTTAGGCATTGCCCAGACCGGCACCGGCAAAACCGCATCCTTTACATTGCCAATGATTACCATGCTGGCACGCGGACGCGCGCGGGCCCGGATGCCACGATCACTGGTTTTGTGCCCGACACGGGAACTGGCGGCGCAAGTTGCTGAAAACTTTGATACCTATGCAAAATACGTCAAGCTGACAAAGGCCCTGCTAATCGGTGGCGTGTCGTTCAATGAACAGGACAGGCTGATTGACCGTGGCGTTGACGTCCTGATTGCCACACCGGGCCGCTTGCTGGACCATTTTGAGCGCGGCAAACTTCTGTTGACCGGCGTGCAGATCATGGTGGTGGACGAAGCCGACCGGATGCTGGACATGGGCTTTATCCCGGATATTGAGCGTATTTTCGCGATGACGCCCTTCACCCGCCAAACCCTGTTTTTCTCGGCGACAATGGCACCCGAAATTGAACGTATCACCAATACTTTCCTGTCCAACCCGGCCCGCGTAGAAGTGGCCCGTCAGGCAACTGCCGCCGAAAACATTGCCCAGAATGTGGTAATGATTAAAGGCGGTCGCCGTGACAAGGCAGCAACAGAAAAGCGTGATTTACTGCGCGCACTGATCACCGCGGAAGGTGACAGCCTGACCAACGCAATCATTTTCTGCAACCGCAAGACAGATGTTGATATCGTTGCCAAGTCACTGAAAAAGCACGGCTTTGACGCCGCCCCTATTCACGGTGATCTGGAACAGTCGCAACGAACACGCACATTGGATGGCTTTCGCGGGGGGGAATTACGTATCCTTGTTGCCTCGGATGTGGCGGCGCGGGGGCTGGACGTTCCCAGCGTGTCCCATGTGTTCAACTTTGACGTTCCGGGCCATGCCGAAGACTATATTCACCGCATTGGCCGCACCGGCCGGGCGGGGCGTGATGGCAAGGCAATTATGATCTGTGAAGGGCGCGACGAAAAGAACCTGGCAGCCGTTGAACAGCTGATCAAAAAAGAAATTCCGCGTCTGGACAACCCCCTTGGCGGAAATGCCCCTGAAACGGTACAGCCAGCTGAAAAGACGGCCAAACCTGACACGCAGGACAAGCCACGGCGCACCAGAACACGCAGTAAGCCGGCCAAAAAACCACAGGTTAGCGCACCAGCAGAAACCGTTGTTGAAACCACCCCAGTGGCACCTGTACAGGAACAACCCGCACAGGACACCAAGCCCAAAGAGCCAAAGCAACCGCGAAACCGTGGTGGCCGTGGCCGTGGTAAGGACAACAATAAGGTGGTTGGTATGGGCGAAGATATGCCCAGCTTTATCGCCCAAAGTTTTGCCGAACGTTACGACGATTAGGTGTCAAAACCTGTGACCTAGTCACCTGGCGCAGGCATAATCAGGCGGTATCAAAAGTCACTGACGGCTTTTGATACCGCCTGATTTTCGCACTACGAAACTGTCACCCCAAGTAGCGATGGATTTCACAGTTTTCCATTTGGCGACCAATTAGTTCCTGAAACACGTTGCCATGCGCAACCAGCGCAATTGGGCGCGACGAGACATCGGCCAGTGTGCCCATAAAGTTTTGCACCCTTGGCGCAAAAATATCCTGTGTTTCAACAGTATACCCCAATTCATTGGGCTGCCCCGTATGCCACCAGTTTTCACCGATATGGTCAAATGACAAATCAGGAAAGTCGCGCTGTAACTCTGCGGGTGAGCGCCCGACATCACCACTGAAACTCAGCTGTTCATGGGGGCCGGACATCACGTTGATCCTGTGTGTGCCGCCAAATATATGCTGCGCAGTTTGCAGCGCCCGGGTTAACGGCGAGGCAATGACATATTGAATACCAAGGTCGGCAACCGCCAAACGCGCCTGCTTTGCCTGTTCAACACCTTTCGCACTCAGGCGTGCATCATATATCAGCGGATCAGGATCACCCTGTTCATAGGCGGCATTGAATTCAGACTGGCCGTGGCGGATCAGGTAAATCGGCATGTTTTTTGGTCCTTTTGGTGTCTGGCAGGGCGCGCGCCCTACCCTTCAAGGCGGCTGATGATAACGCTGACTTCAGGTTTTTTGCCAACCTCGTCTTTCGTGACCTTACGCACGACACGGCGCAGGGCCTCTTCCAGTTTATCATCGTTTCGCAGGGTTTTCTTATCGGCACGCATCAGGAATTGGCCAAGGTCATTTTCCAGCACCTCAACCAGTGGTGCGCGTGATGAACCGGTTTCAGGCAGGCCCTTAATTTCGCACCAAGCGTCCCCAAGGGGGGCGTTATTTTCAACGATCAGCGTCACAACCACATGACCGTTTAGCGCCATGCGGATACGATCGCGCACCACCCCATCAAGGGCCCCGATCTGGCTTGATCCATCCAGATAGGTACGCCCGGTTTCCACATATTCCGCAACTTTTGGTTCATTGCCCGACAGATCCACCATAACGCCATTTGGCGCGATAATTCCCGACAGACCACCGGCCTTGCCCAGTTTTACATGTTCGCGCAAATGCCGGTGTTCGCCATGCATCGGGATCAGGAATTGCGGTGCCACAAGGCGGTGCATTTCGGCCAGATCGGGACCATTGGCGTGGCCGGACACATGGTAATGCCCCATTGAATCATCCACCACATCCACACCCATTTCTGAAAATGAATTAACGATGCGCGAAACGGAAATTTCGTTGCCGGGGATGGTTTTTGACGAAAACAGGAACAAATCCCCCTTTTTCAGGGACATGCCAAGGTATTTACCCCGTGACAATTGTGCGGTGGCGGCGCGCCGTTCGCCCTGTGATCCGGTGGATAGCAACATCAGGTTTCCACGGGGCACATCACGGGCGTCATCGGTGCTGATGGTGGGGGGGAAATCGGTTAACAGGCCAACCTCAACCGCAGCAGAAATCATTTTGCGCATGGCGCGCCCCAACAAAACAATGGACCGCCCCGCCTTTTGCCCGGCATCGGCCAGGGTTTTCACCCGCGCAATGTTGGACGCAAACGTTGTGGCCACAACCATGCCCTTGGCATCCGCCACCAGTTTGGTGATTTCCGGGCCAACAGATTCTTCTGACTGGCCGGGGACCTTGGAAAACACGTTGGTTGAATCGCACACCAGCGCGCGCACACCGGGGCGCGCAATCTCGGCCCACATGGCCGGATCGTGGGCTTCGCCCAGACCGGGGGTTTCGTCCAGCTTAAAGTCACCCGTATGCACGATGCGCCCCTGGGGCGTGTCGATCACCAGTGCTGAACTTTCAGGGATGGAATGGGCAACCGGGGCAAAGGACACCGTAAACGGGCCGGTGGTAACCGTTTCAGGAAAGGCAGAAACCGTGTTGATATAGGCCGCATCAAGCCCATGTTCGTCAAACTTCATCCGGGCAAGGTGGGCGGTAAAGGCGCGCGCATAAACCGGGGCCTTCAGCCGTGACCACAAATGACCAACTGCGCCAATGTGATCTTCATGGGCGTGGGTGATGAAAATACCGTCAATCCGGTCCGCTCGTTTTTCGATCCACGAAATATCAGGCAGGATCAGATTAACACCGGGGGTGCTGTCCATGTCCGGAAAGGCAACCCCAAGGTCAACGATGATAAATCGCTCTTTGCCCTTAGGGCCATAGCCATAGACATAGCAATTCATGCCAATTTCCCCGGCTCCGCCGAGGGGAAGGTAAAGTAAACGGTCACTGCCCATGGTCAGGGGTTTTCCTTATTATATTGATGTATCACGGTCAGGCCGTGCATTGTCAGGTCATCTTCAATTACGTCAAACAGGGTTTGCGACTGTTCAAACAGCGGGGCCAGCCCGCCGGTACCAATGATTTTCATTGGTTTGTCATATTCCGCCTTTATACGCATACAAATTTCACGCACCAGCCCGACGTACCCCCAAAACACCCCCGATTGCATACAATGCACGGTATTCGTGCCAATCACCGCCTGTGGTTTGGTAATATCCACATGCGGCAGGGCGGCGGCGGCATGGTGCAGGGCCTCAAGGCTAAGGTTAACACCGGGCGCAATCGCCCCCCCCACATAGGCACCATCATGGGCCACCACATCAAAGGTGGTCGCCGTGCCAAAATCAACCACGATCAGATCGCCACCGTGGCGATCAAACGCACCGGCCGTATTGACCAGACGATCAGGGCCGACGATGGTGCCTTCGTCAACACGCGGGTCAACCGGCAGCAGGCAATCAGATTTGCCCACCACATAGGGGCGACAATTAAAATAGCGGTCACACAGCAGCCGCAGGTTAAACACCACCCGTGGCACAGTTGACGAAATGATCACCTTGTTGATGTTCACATGGATATTTTCGGCCTTCATCAGGGTAGATAGCCAGACAAAATACTGATCCGCCGTGCGCTGCCATTCGGTTGAGGTGCGCCATGTGGACACAAATTCCTGCCCGTCCCAAATGGAAAACACAGTATTGGTGTTGCCGGTGTCGATACACAATAACATCTGCGCGCTCCGTTAGAAAAAGACATCCGCCGCAGCAATAGCCTGCCGGCCCCGGGCTGTCGATAGGATCAGGTTACCAGTGTCATCAATGGTTTCAAATGTGCCGGTAAATTCATCGCGCCCCGTGCGCGCGGTAATCACCGTGCCAAGACGCGCCGCGCGCTCCAACCATGCGGTACGGATCGGGGCAAACCCATAGGTGGTGAACTGGGCTTCCCATTTGGCAAATGCCGGGGCCAACTGCGCCAGAAAATCCTGTGGGGTGATTTGCACCCCGGTTTCATCGGCCAGACTGACCGGGGCCAATGCCCCCGGTTCCACAAGACCCACGTCCGGGGCGGCCAACAGGTTAACGCCAATGCCAATGGCCAGATGGTTCACGCCCTTACCGGACCCAAGGCTTTCCAGCAAAATACCGGCCACCTTACCGCCGTTCAGCAGCACATCATTTGGCCATTTCAGCGACAGGCCCGCCGCCTTGCCGGTAACACCGACAAAGGCATCAAACAGGGCCAGTGCGGCAACAAAAGACCGCAGGGCCACCTGTTCTGCTGTTTCGTCCGGGCGCATGATATAAGTCGCGGCAAAATTCCCCGCCGGGTCAACCCACGGCCTGCCCCGCCTGCCCCGACCCGCAGTTTGGTGCAGGGCCAGTATCCATTCAGGGCCGGTTAATGTTGGGGCGATACGTGCCGCCTCGGCGTTGGTGCTGTCGACTTCAGTTAAGACCCGGCGGCCAACCCCATCGGGCCAGTTGGACCAGTCAGTTGACAAGGGCACTGGCGGCGGCGGCTGCCATGCCTTCCAGTCCAAACAGGTTCACAACGCCAACAACCATGACCGCGGCACTGCCAACCAGCAACAGCCACTGAACCGGCGACATCGTGCTTTCCAGCGCATCGCCCTCTTCACCGAAATACATGTAATAGATGATGCGCAGATAATAGAACGCGCCAATCACCGACGCGATCACCCCGGCAATTGCCAGCCATGTCATTTGGGCGTCAACGGCGGCCTTCAGAACATAGAACTTACCAAAAAAGCCCACCATCGGCGGCACACCCGCCAGCGAAAATAGCAGCACCATCATTGCCAGTGCCTTCAGCGGGGCAGATTTTCCCAACTGACTTAGGGCCTCAATGTCTGTGACAGGGCGGCCGTCGCGCTCCATGCTCAGGATAAAGGCAAAGGTGCCGACATTCATGGTCACATAGATCGCCATATAAATCAGCATTGCCTGAACACCACCAACGGTGCCCGCGGCCAGCCCCATCAGGGCAAACCCCATGTGGGAAATCGAAGAATAGGCCATCAGGCGTTTGATGTTGCGCTGGCCAATGGCCGCGATCGCCCCAAGGAACATGGACGCCACTGACAACAGCGCAATCACCTGCCCCCAGTCACCGGTGATGCCACCAAAGGCGTCAAACAGCACCCGGGCAAGCATTGCCATCGCCGCAACCTTTGGCGCGGTGGCAAAAAACGCAGTGACCGGCGTGGGTGAACCTTCGTAAACATCCGGTGTCCACATATGGAACGGAACGGCCGACACCTTGAACGCAAGACCGGTGATCATGAACACCAGACCAAACATCAGCCCAAGGGAAACATGGCCCTCAGACGCAGTTTGAATAATGCCACTAAACAGGGTGGTGCCCGAAAAGCCGTAAACCAGTGACGCACCATATAACAACAGGCCCGATGACAGGGCGCCAAGGACGAAATATTTCAATCCGGCCTCGGTTGATTTCACACTGTCGCGGCGCATGGCGGCAACCACATAAAGGGCCAGCGATTGCAGTTCCAACCCCATATAAAGCGACATCAAATCACCGGCAGACACCATCATCATCATGCCAACAGTGGCCAGTGCTATCAGCAGCGGATATTCAAAACGCAACAGATCAAGACGGGTCAGATAGGTTTCCCCCATCACCAAGACAGCCGCCCCGCACAGCAGGATCGTCACCTTGGCAAAGCGCGAAAACCCGTCATCAATGAACATACCGTTGAACGCGGCATTGCTGCCTTCACCGTTCAGCCCGATCCACGCCGCAAGTGCCACCATCACGGCCGCCGTGGCCCACAGGATCACCCCGGCGGATTTATCCTTACCGCCGTAAACACCATACATCAGGGCGGCCATGGCAAAGACGGCCAACAGAACCTCGGGCAGGACGATTGCGAAATCAGCTGAAGTCATATCTTGCTAGTCCTAGTTATGTGCCATGGACGCGGCCATATCGGCAGGCTGCGCGGCGTTATAGTCGATTAACAGGGCCTCAACCGAGGGGCCGATGATGTCGGTCACAAGGCTGGGGTAAACACCCAGAAGAATAGTCATAAACACCAGCGGCGCGAATATTGCTTTTTCACGGGTGGTCATATCGGTGATTGATTTCAGGCTTTCCTTAATCAGATCCCCCATCACCACACGGCGATACAGCCACAGCCCATAGGCCGCCGACAGGATCACCCCGGATGTGGCAACCGCCGCCACCCATGT
>DAOURA010000095.1 GCA_030625325.1 Marinosulfonomonas sp. | reverse complement strand
GGGTCGCGCACCGTCAGGGTGGCCACGTCTGATGCGGTTTCCACCAGCAGGACTTCGCCCTTGGGCAACTGGCCCATGGTGCCGATGGTTTCGGGGTGGCCGGCGTGGCCGATCATGATCATTTGCAGGCCGTTGGCAAAGTGGCGCTCGGCCTCGATATGGACCTTTGACACCAGCGGGCAGGTGGCATCCACATAGGTCATTTTGCGTTGTGATGCCCGTGCGGGGATGGATTTTGGAACGCCGTGGGCGGAAAACACCACCGGGCGGTCGTCAGGGCAGTCGGCCAGACTTTCGACAAAAACCGCGCCAAGGTCGCGCAGGCCATCAACCACGAATTTATTGTGCACAATTTCGTGGCGCACATAGACCGGCGCGCCCCATTTTGTGATTGCCATTTCCACGACCTTTACGGCGCGGTCCACACCGGCGCAAAACCCGCGCGGTGCGGCCAAAAACAGGGTTAGTGGGGGGCGAGTCATGGGTGTGTTTTCTGCCTGTCGGTCGGTTTGATGGTTCTTTTATGTGCTGGTGGTCGTGATGGCCAGTGTGGGTGCGTTGAAAATGCATATGAAATAAACAACTATTGACCTTCCTGTGGCTGGAAGGGTTATCCATGGTGAAAATCAAGGGGACAGGATGCAGCTAGGAAAACAAATTATGCGCGGTCTGGCGGTTGGTGCTGTTGGGCTGATCCAGACCGGTGGGGCGCTATCGGCTGCTGGGGTATTTCCCTATGAAGACGCGGCGGCAGTGGCGTCTGGTAAGTTGCTGTATGGCGAATATTGCGCGTCCTGCCACGGGACTGACCTGAAGGGTGAAGCCAACTGGCGCAGCCCCGGCGAGGGCGGGATGATGCCCGCACCCCCCCATGATGGTGATGGCCATACATGGCACCACCCGGACACATTATTGTTCATGATCACAAAATCAGGCACCGCGGCCATGGTTGGCGGCGATTACAAATCAAACATGATTGGGTTTGAAGGGGTGCTGAGTGACGACGAAATTCTGGAAACGCTGGCCTATATAAAAAGCACATGGTCCGCCCGCGTCATTGAAATGCACAATACCGTTAATGAAAATTCTGCCGCGTCAAATTAAAAGGCCGGGACATTTGCCCCGGCCTGATTTTTTAGTCTGTTACCGTTTCTCTGATGTGGTCATCTTCGCGTGGTTCGCGGACCGGGCGGCCAATGACGTCTTTTAGTTCGTCCAGTTCGATAAAGTTATCGGCCTGACGACGCAGATCGTCTGAGATCATCGGTGGCTGTGAGCGGATTGTTGAAACAACCGATACCCGCACGCCCTGACGTTGCAGGCTTTCAACCAATGGGCGGAAATCGCCGTCACCTGAAAAAATCACAATGTGATCCACATGTGGGGCCAGTTCCATCGCATTGACGGCCAATTCAATATCCATGTTGCCTTTGACTTTGCGCCGGCCCTGGCTATCGATGTATTCCTTGGCCGGTTTTGTCACCATGGTGAAGCCGTTATAATTCAGCCAGTCCACCAGCGGGCGGATTGGGGAATAATCGTCATTTTCCAAAAGCGCAGTGTAGTAAAATGCACGCAGCATTTTCCCGCGACGAATGAATTCAGTACGAAGTAGTTTATAGTCGATATCGAATCCCAGGGCCTTGGCCGCTGCGTATAGATTCGAGCCATCAATGAACAGCGCAAGCCGTTCGTCACGGTAAAACATAGCCGTTCCTTCCAAAAAGTTCCGCCAGTAGGGTGTGAGTGGTCATTAGTTGTGTGAGTGGTCTTGGCGAAACACCAGTTAAAATATATGAAACTAAGGATGTTTCAAGGCACCAGAAATTACAAAAATGAAAATTTCCCGAAAAGATCGGGGTTTCGACCTATACTTTTAGCTATGGGGGCGAATTTATCGTCCGATTTTGGCCCGCCCGAGGCAACCATTAGGGAATCAGTTTCATATCTGGAACGTGGTGGAATTAAGGTTGAAACGATGTCGCCCCTTTACCGTTCGCCGGCGTTTCCGGCCGGGTCTGGCCCCGATTTTGTGAATGGTGCGGCACTGTGCCGCTCTGAATTGTCTGCATCCGGGGTGATGGACCTGCTGCATCAGGTTGAAGCCACCTTTGGCCGTCAGCGTGAAACCCGGTGGGGGGCGCGCACGCTGGATATTGATCTGATCGGGGTTGGTGATTTGGTTTTACCTGATCGGGAAACCCATGACCGGTGGCGCGCGCTGTCCGTTGAACAACAGCAAGACCAAGTGCCCGACCGCCTGATCCTGCCCCACCCACGGGTGCAGGACAGGGCGTTTGTACTGATTCCTTTGCGCGATGTGGCCCCTGACTGGGTTCACCCGGTTCTGGGCCTAAATGTCGCGCAAATGTGCGACAGGCTGCCAAAATCTGAATTCGGGGGCATTGTGCCCCTGAAAGGGTGCTGAAATTGTCCACTCTTGGCTTGTCAATGGGGTTTGTTGGCCCTAAATAGACGCTTCGATACCTCCCAGTTTATGGAATGGAGTGCCCTATGGCCCGCGTGACGGTTGAAGATTGCGTTGATAAGGTTCCGAACCGGTTTGATCTGGTTATGCTTGCGGCGCATCGCGCCCGCGAAATTGCCAGTGGTTCACCGATCACTGTTGATCGCGACAACGATAAGAACCCGGTTGTTTCCCTGCGCGAGATTGCAGATGAAACCCAGTCGGCGGCTGATCTGCGCGAGCGCCTGATCGAAAGCCATCAGACCCAGATCGAAGTTGACGAGCCAGAGGAAGACGCGATGGCACTGTTGATGGGGGCTGAAACCGATCAGCCGGCTGAGGATGATATGTCAGAAGAAAACCTGCTGCGTGCCCTGATGGAAGCGCAAGGACAGGAATAAACGGCGCTGTCGCGCCAAAGGTGCGGACCAAATGATCGATGTCGATGGGCTGATCGCGCTGGTTCGCAACTACAACCCACGTCCAAACGAAGACCTGATCCGCCAAGCCTATGCCTATGGGCGAAAGATGCACGAAGGTCAGTTTCGCCATTCCGGTGAGGAATACTTTTCCCACCCGGTGGCCGTTGCCGCGATTCTGACTGAGCAAAAGCTGGATGATGCCACCATCATCACCGCCCTGTTGCACGACACAATCGAAGATACCAAATCCACCTATAGTGAAATATCCGAGATTTTCGGGGCCGAAATTGCGGAACTGGTGGATGGGGTTACCAAGCTTACCAATCTGCAATTGAATTCAACCGAGACCAAGCAGGCGGAAAATTTCCGCAAGCTGTTCATGGCCATGTCCAAGGATCTGCGGGTGATTTTGGTCAAGCTGTCGGACCGGTTGCACAACATGCGCACGATCCGTTCGATGAACCCCGAAAAGCAATCGGGCAAGGCCCGCGAAACCATGGATATCTTTGCCCCCCTTGCCGGGCGGATGGGTATGCAGTGGATGCGCGAAGAACTGGAAGATCTGGCGTTTCGGGTTCTAAACCCCGAGGCGCGCAATTCGATCATGCGCCGCTTTATCACCCTTCAGCGTGAATCGGGTGACGTGATCGAAAAAATCACAGGCGACATTCGTGAGGAACTGGAAGTAAGCGACATCCGGGCCGATGTGTCTGGCCGCGCCAAAAAACCCCATTCCATCTGGCGCAAGATGGAAGAAAAGGAACAGGGCTTTTCGCGGCTGTCCGACATTTATGGTTTCCGGATTGTCACCGACACCGATGAAGATTGCTATAAGGCGCTGGGCGCGATCCACCGGCGCTGGCGGGCGGTGCCGGGGCGGTTCAAGGATTATATCAGCCAGCCGCGCACCAATGGTTACCGTTCTATCCACACCACGGTGTCCGGGCGTGACGGCAAACGGGTAGAGGTGCAGATCCGCACCCGCGAAATGAACGAAGTGGCCGAGGCCGGGGTTGCCGCCCACTGGGCCTATCGTGACGGGCAGCGGGTTGAAAACCCGTTTGCGGTTGATCCGGCCAAATGGATTGCCAGCCTGACCGAGCAATTCGAAAACGCCGAGGATCACGACGAATTTCTGGAACATGTCAAACTGGAAATGTACGCCGATCAGGTGTTTTGCTTTACCCCCAAGGGGGACGTGGTCAAATTACCGCGCGGGGCGACACCGCTGGATTATGCCTATGCTATCCACACCCGTATCGGGGCCAGCTGTGTTGGCGCGCGGGTTGATGGCATTCGGGTGCCCCTGTGGACCCGCCTGAAAAATGGTCAGTCCGTGGATATTATTACGGCTGAGGGTCAAAGCCCCCAATCAAGCTGGGTTGATATTGTTGTCACCGGGCGCGCCAAGGCTGCGATCCGGCGCAGTCTGCGCGAAGAAGATCGCGGGCGGTTCATAAAACTGGGACGTGAACTGGCGCGGGTGGCGTTTGACCATGTGGGTAAGCGGGCCACCGAAAAAGCGCTTAGCACGGCCGCAAAACAGCTGGGGCTGGATGGGGCCGAGGACCTGTTGGCGCGGCTGGGGTCTGCCGATCTGCCGGCACGCGATGTGGTTCAAGCACTTTACCCTGAACTGGCCGAGGTCGGTGAAGAGGTTGATATGGAGCGCGCTGTGGTTGGGCTATCACCCAACCAGACGTTCAAGCGCGCCGCCTGTTGTCAGCCGGTCCCCGGTGAGCGGATCGTTGGCATCACCTATCGTGGGCAGGGCGTGGTCATTCACGCCATTGACTGCGCGGCCCTTGGGGAATTTGACGACCAAAGCAACAGGTGGGTTGATTTGCAGTGGCATTCCGGCCAGCACGGCCCGGTACACACGGTAAGTTTTGATCTGACAATCCGCAATGATGCGGGTGTTCTTGGTAAAATATGCACATTAATCGGTGAGCAGAGGGCAAATATATCTGATTTGCACTTTCTTGACCGAAAACCGGATTTTTTCCGACTTATTGTTGAAGTTGACTTGCGGGACGCAGAGCACATGCATGCTATTATGCTGGCGCTTGAGGCCGAAAGCGAAGTGGCGTCAATTGGTCGTTATCGGGACATCGGGCGCAGGCCCTAATAGGACAGGAGCAAGTTTCGCGTGTTTAAGCGGCGCATAAAACGCAGCTACGCCCGGCTGATTGCCGACGGGATATACCCGCGCGGTGGTTGGACCCGGGCCGTTAGTTATGTGTTGCACCGTTTGCGCCGGTTGCCCGACCCACCCCACAAAATTGCCCGCGGTGTTGCCGCCGGGGTGTTTGTTTGTTTCACACCGTTTTTCGGGTTTCATTTCTTTTTGGCCGCGATTTTGTCCTTTGTTATACAGGGCAATATTTTGGCCGCGATCATGGCGACCTTTTTTGGCAACCCGATTACATTTCCGATCATTGCCACGCTGGCGGTTGATCTGGGGGCGTGGATGCTGGGCCTGCCGGGGGGGATGCAACTGCCGGGCATTGTGGGCGCTTTTTCCAATGCTTCGATTGAAATGTGGTACAATTTCACGGCGATGTTTACCGGCGAGGTAACACACTGGAACCGGCTTGATCAGTTTTTTGAAACGGTTTTTATCCCCTATCTTGTAGGTGGGATCATACCGGGGGTTTTCACCGGGCTGGCATTTTATGTGATCACCCGACCGGTGATTGAAGCCTATCAAAAGGGCCGCATAAAGCGGTTAAAGAAAAGATACGAAAAGCGACGTCAGGCCGATGTGGCAAGGGCCGAAAATGCCGACAAGTTGCGGTAGTTTTGAAATTATGCCTCCGGCGGGGATATTTAGGCCAATTCGAAATGAACAGGGGTTTGGGTGCGCAGTATGATTTTGGGTATCGGTACGGACATTGCCAATATTGAGCGCATCGCCAGCACGCTGGAGCGTTTTGGCGACCGGTTTCGCAACCGGGTTTTCACCGAAGTTGAGCAGGCCAAGGCCGAGCGGCGAAAAGACACGGTTGGCACCTATGCCAAACGCTGGGCCGCCAAAGAGGCCTGTTCCAAGGCCCTTGGCACCGGGTTGCGCATGGGGATTTCCTGGAAAGATATGTCAGTCACCAATTTGCGCAGCGGGCAGCCGCAAATGGCCGTAACAGGCTGGGCGGCAGAGCGTTTGGCGACAATGACACCCGAAGGGCACAGTGCGGTGATCCATGTCACCCTAAGCGATGATCACCCCTGGGCGCAGGCATTTGTTGTGATTGAGGCGCTGCCAACGGCTTGACTCCGCCGGTGGGCCTGACCATGTAGCCGGAACAGTATTTTAAAGACATCAGGGATGAATTGATGAGCAGCAAGTCAGAAACACAGGACGGTATCGTCGAGACAATCAAGACGGTCGTTTACGCCCTGCTGATCGCAGGGGTATTTCGCACGCTGTTTTTCCAACCTTTCTGGATCCCGTCAAGTTCAATGAAAGACACCCTGTTGGTGGGCGATTTTCTGTTCGTCAATAAAATGGCCTATGGTTATGCGCAGGTATCGTGCCCATTTTCTGTGTGTCCGATATCGGGGCGGATTTTTGGTGGTGAGCCTGAAACCGGTGATGTTGTGGTCTTTCGCCACCCGACCAACGGTCAGGATTTCATCAAGCGTCTGATGGGGCGTCCGGGTGACAAAATTCAGGTGATCAACAGTGTGGTGCATATCAATGGTGTTGAAGCGCCCCAGGAACCTGCGGCAACGTTTAGTGAGCTTTACGATCGTCAGGGTCCGGTTGGTGGATACCCACGCTGTCAAAACAGCGGTGTTGGCATCGGTGCTACCTGTGAAAAGGAACGCCTGATTGAAACCCTGCCAAACGGGGTGACCCACAGTATTCTGAACATCAGTGAAACCCGTCTGGACAACACACCGGTCTATACCGTGCCCGAGGGGCATTATTTTTTCATGGGTGACAACCGCGACAATTCAACCGACAGCCGGGTGGCGCAATCTGCCCAAGGCGTTGGTTTTGTGCCCTATGAAAACCTGATTGGCCGGGCGGACCGGATTATGTTTTCGTCTGCCGGTCGGTCTATGTTGTTTTTCTGGACATGGCGTTCGGATCGTTTCTTTAAGGCGATCAATTGAAGCTGGGCGCAGATCTGATTGGGTTTGAAACCCGCATCGGGCATCACTTTGCCAAGCCCGAGCTGTTGATCCGCGCACTGACCCATTCGTCTATTTCGTCCACAACGCGGCCTGATAATCAGCGGCTGGAATTTCTGGGGGACCGGGTTCTGGGGCTGGTGATTTCCGAGGCCCTGTTCAAGGCAGATACCGCCGCATCCGAAGGACAGTTGGCGCCACGTTTCAATGCCATGGTGCGCAAAGAAACCTGTGGGGATGTGGCGCGCGAAATTGACCTTGGGTCGGTTCTGAAGCTTGGCCGTTCAGAAATGGTGTCGGGGGGGCGGCGCAAACTGGCGCTGTTGGCGGATGCAATGGAAGCCGTGATCGCCGCGGTTTATCTGGATGCAGGTTATGACACGGCGCGCGATATGGTATTGCGCCTTTGGGGGCCGCGTGTGGCGCAGGTCAAGGACGACGCGCGCGACGCCAAGACGGCATTACAGGAATGGGCGCAGGCCCGCGGGCAAACCCCGCCTAAATACGTCGAACTTTCCCGTGATGGACCGGACCACGCCCCGGTTTTCACCCTTGAGGCAAGGTTGGAAAGTGGCGAATGCGAAACCGCCAGCGCCCCGGCAAAACGTCAGGCTGAACAGGCGGCGGCAAGGGCACTATTGCAACGATTGGAACAAAAAGATGACTGATAAACGTGCCGGATTTGTTGCCCTGATAGGTGAACCCAATGCAGGTAAATCCACCCTGCTGAACCGGATGGTCGGGGCCAAGGTGTCGATTGTTACCCATAAGGTGCAAACCACGCGCGCGCGCATTCGCGGCATTGCGATCGAAGGGGATGCGCAGATCGTGTTTGTTGACACGCCGGGCCTGTTTCGCCCCCGCCGCCGGTTGGACCGCGCCATGGTTGCCGCCGCCTGGAGTGGGGCAACCGACGCCGATCTGGTTGTTTTGTTGGTTGAGGCCCACAGGGGCAT
>DAOURA010000048.1 GCA_030625325.1 Marinosulfonomonas sp. | reverse complement strand
TTAGTGCGAGCGCACCTCATAAACCCGCGTCGCGGTGATTTTCGGCGCACCTGCCGCCATTGCCTCGGCTTCCGCCATGTCTTTGGCTTCGATAATTGTCATGCCGGTAATACAGCCCGCGTCCCAGCCCAGATCGGTGGTGGCGTCGCGGGTAATTTCCCGCCCACCGGCAAAGCCGATGTTTTCAACCGTCGCGTCCTTGAGCGCGCTGAACCACGCCATCCAACCCGCCATGTCTTCGGGGGATGGTTTTTCAAAGCCCATGTGCATGATGACAAATTTGCTCATTTCAATTCCTCTGTTCGCGTTGAATTTTTCAATGCCCCATTAGGCATGATAACGGCTTGAAAAAGCAAGCCACAGGGTGGGTTTTTTGCCCCGTATCCAGCACCGGGATGGTATGGCAGGTAATTCCAAGCTAGGCTGACACGCATGATGGCATTAACACAAAGCTGGCCGTTCTGGGCCGTTCTTGCCGCGATCTTTGCGGCCCTTACCGCGATTCTTGCGAAAGTCGGGATTGCGAATGTCAATTCCAACCTTGCCACACTGATCCGCACGTTCGTTGTACTGGCGGCGATCTTTGCGATCGTCTGGGCGCGGGGCGAATTTTCGGGCCTGCCTGATGTCAGCGCGCACAGTTACATTTTTCTGGTGTTGTCAGGGCTGGCGACGGGGGCGTCCTGGGTGTGTTATTTTCGGGCATTGCAACTGGGGCCGGCGTCACAGGTGGCCCCGATCGATAAGCTGTCGATCGTGCTGGTGGTTGTGTTCGCGGCCGTTTTTCTGGGGGAACGCCTAAGCGCGGCTGGCTGGCTGGGGATTGCCCTGATCACCAGCGGCGTGTTGCTGGTTGCACGCGGGTAGCCGGGCGAAAATTGCCGCCCGGCGGTTTGATTTTATGGTTTATGGAATTCTGACAGAATTCCGATAACAATTTTTTGGGTAAATACCCCGGCAATCCTACAAAAGCTTTAGCTCACCTGCCGACTCGCGGCCATCACGCCCTTCAACCATTTCAAAGCTAATCTTCTGATCATCTGCCAAACCGGTCAATCCAGCCTGTTCCACAGCAGAGACATGCACAAACACATCCTTGCCGCCATCGTCTGGCTGAATAAAGCCGAAGCCCTTGGTAGAGTTGAACCATTTCACGGTGCCATTGGCCATAATTCCGTGTCTCCCTAGTCTGTTTCCGCCCACGAATTGCGGCGGTCCGGTGCAGTCAGTGCTTTCTAGTTTTCAGCGGCCCAAATCGGGCGGACGCCCTGGAAATATTGCCTGTCACACATGCCAGAGTTGAACTGAATCGAAAAAAAATCAAGAAAAACCGCCAGTGCTTTGTTAAGTTGGCTATAAGTTGCTGATAAAATTGGAAAAGAATGATAGTTTATAGCCTGAAATCCTGTGACACCTGCCGCAAGGCGCTGCGCGAGCTGCGCGCCGCAGGCCATGACCCGCAGGTAATTGATGTTCGCGCCGATGGTGTACCCCCTGCTGATCTGGCCCGGTTTATGGCTGCATTTGGGGATGATTTGGTAAACCGGCGCTCAACCACATGGCGTGGCTTGTCGGCGGGTGAACGGGGGGCTGAGCCGCTGGAACTGTTGGCGCGCCACCCCACATTAATGAAACGCCCGGTGACTGATGTTGATGGGCAACTATTTCTTGGCTGGGGGGCAGATGTCTGCGCGGCCCTACTTGGATAGTGCCGCAATACCCCCTATGTGATCGCCACCAGCAGGAGAGATAAAATGAGAAATGCAGCCCTTACCCTGGGTGTTATCGGTGGGATCATTGGTATGATCGTTGGCTTTTTCAGCTATGGTTATACCGAATTTATCGAATGGTTCGGTGAGGTGCCGGATATTGCCGAACAGGTTGATAATGTTCAATTAATCCGGGTTGTCAGCCTGCTGTCACCACTGCTGGCGATTGCTGGTGGGGCGATGGCGCGTTCGCGCGCGATGGCCGGCGGGGTTCTGATGATCCTGTCAGCGGCGGGTATGTATTATGGGTTTGGGTTTGGGGTTTTCACCATGTTCCCAATCGCCATGTGCGGGTTGGGCGGTATTTTGGCAATCGCCGCAAAGCAACCCGACAGCGTCTGAATTATGCGGCGATAGAGGGCGCACTTTGGTGTGGCAGTGCGGGTAGAATAGACCGGTATTCACCTTCCATTCCCGCCTGTAGGCCCAGAACTTCACGCCGCTGTTCAGGGTGCAGCATTTGCAGGTTTTCCTGACCCGGCAGCATGGTTTCCGCCCATAATCCGTTGGCACAGACCATACTGTGCCCGTCCATCAGAAGGTGGTAATATTCAACACCTGCCATTGGGCATTCGGTGATGACATTGGTGCCGTTCAACAGGGAATTGGCGGGCACCAGAATTTCATCTTCGCCAAACAGGTATGGCGCACGCCAGTCGTCAACCAATAAGCGGTGGCTTTGCGACAGGAACAGGTCCTGTCCCGGCCGCCCACCCGTAAGGGCACCGGCCATGATCCGCACCGGTTGCAGGTGTGGGTTCAACACCAATTCCAACCCGGTCAGGCGACGGCCACCAACCCATGAGATCAACTGACTACTTCCGTCCGGGGCCAATACTTCGTCGCCATCTTCAAGATGTTCGATCGCAATCGCGCCATGTGGCGTGTCGATCAGGGTGCCCCGCGCGAAACAGTTTTGCCCCTGACCGTTTTCAGCGGCATAGCCCCGGTTGGAAAACCCAATGGTCTGACCCGGTGTCAGAGTTGAACTGGTGAATACCAGTTGAACACCAGACTGTTCATCATTATCAGTAGGTTGCAGCAAATTGCCAATAATTAGCGTATTGCTCGAAAAGCCGTCGGTCTTCAAAATATAGCTTGCCTGAATGCGTGATCCAGCCGGAAATGTGGTGCCGTCCAATGTGATTGCACTGGCCAGAAAAATTGAATTGCCATCAGCAGTAACCTGCTCGGCGTTCTGATCGGCGTTATCGATAACTGTGATGGTGAACCCCTGTGCATCTGCATCCAGGGTTGTCGGGCCGCAATTTTCAACCTGACAGTCGCAGGATTTACCCGGACAATGTGGCAGGGAACCATCTGTGAAATCCGAAAATTTCCAGCCGTTGAACTGATACTGTGACATGATTTTGCCTGCGCTTGCCGTGACCATAGTGGTGGCCATCTACACCTGAATTCATCTACAGACGGTTTATTGGGGCGAAACATGTCCTGAGTGGGACGTGAACGTGGTTTTACAGTGCTTGGCAATTAAAATCCGAAGCTTTTTTGCCCGTATTCCAAACATGTCAGCGTTGGTCTGGTGGGCAGGCCTCAGACGTCAGATCGGCAACGATTTCGGCCAGATCAACGGTGTTGGTTTGCTTGCTGCCCAGACGGCGCACGGTGACGGTGCGGTTTTCCACCTCTCGCCCGCCAATGGCCAGAATTACCGGCACTTTGGACAGGGAATGTTCGCGAACTTTATAGTTGATCTTTTCATTGCGAATGTCGGCCTCGGCGCGAATGCCGGCTGCTTGCAGGGTGGCGACGACCTCAGCCACAAAGTCATCCGCATCTGACACGATTGAGGCCACCACAACCTGACGCGGGGCCAGCCAAAGGGGCATTTTGCCGGCGTGTTCTTCGATCATGATGCCGATAAAACGCTCAAATGATCCCAAAGTCGCGCGATGCAACATTACCGGGCGGTGCTTGGCACCATCAGCAGCAACATAGTTGGCATTCAGACGTTCAGGCAGTACAAAATCAACCTGCAAAGTGCCGCATTGCCAGTCGCGACCAATGGCGTCGGTCAGCACAAATTCCAGTTTTGGGCCGTAAAACGCACCTTCGCCGGGGTTCAATTCAAACTCTGATCCGGCAGCTTTGGTTGCGTTGATTAGTGCGGCTTCGGCCTTGTCCCAGACATCATCTTCCCCGGCGCGCAGTTCAGGGCGATCAGAGAATTTAACTTTGAAGTTATCAAACCCCAAATCGGCGTAGGTTTGTGACAGGAAATTAATAAATTTCGCAGTTTCGCCTTCGACCTGGTCTTCGGTGCAGAAAATATGTGCATCGTCCTGAACAAACCCCCGCACCCGCATGATCCCATGCAGTGCGCCACTTGGTTCATAGCGGTTGCAGGACCCGAATTCGGCCATGCGCAGGGGCAGATCACGGTAAGATTTTAACCCCTGATTGAATATCTGCACATGACACGGGCAATTCATTGGTTTCAGGGCGTTAACTGATTTTTCGCGGGCGTGTTCTTCATCAACTTCGACAATGAACATGTGATCCTGATACTTTTCCCAGTGGCCGGATTGTTCCCATAATTTGCGATCAACCACCTGTGGTGTGTTTACCTCTACATAGCCGCCCGCCTGTTGGCGCCGCCGCATATAGTCCTGCAGGGCCACGTATATATGCCAGCCATTGGGGTGCCAGAATATTTGGCCGGGGGCCTCTTCCTGCATATGGAACAGGTCCATTTCGCGCCCCAGCTTGCGGTGATCACGCTTGGCGGCCTCTTCCAGCATGTGCAGGTGCGCCTTCAGGCCGTCGCGGTTTTTGAACGCAACGCCGTAAATCCGTTGCAACATGGCGCGGTCACTGTCGCCGCGCCAATAGGCCCCGGCGATCGACATCAGTTTAAACGCATCCGCAGGCAATTGCCCGGTGTGCTGTAAATGGGGGCCACGGCACAGGTCCTGCCAGTCGCCATGCCAGTACATGCGCAGGGGCTCATTTCCGGGAATGGCGTCGATCAGTTCAACTTTGTAGGGTTCGTTATTGTCGGTGTAATGCTGAATGGCGCGCGCACGTTCCCAGATTTCGGTGCGCACCGCGTCACGTTTATTGATGATTTCCTTCATCTTTTTTTCAATCACGCCCAGATCTTCCGGGCTGAAAGGCTCAGTTCGATCAAAATCGTAATACCAGCCATTTTCAATGACCGGCCCAATGGTGACCTTAACATCAGGCCAGATTTCCTGAACTGCGCGCGCCATCACATGGGCAAAGTCATGGCGGATCAGTTCCAATGCTGCATCGTCATCGGCCATGGTGTTGATGGCGATCTTTGCGTCGTTGCTAATGGGCCATTGCAGGTCCCAATGGGCACCATCGATGGTTGCGGAAATTGCTTTTTTACCAAGGGATTTCGCAATTGCGCTGGCAACTTCGCCGGGTGTTATACCAGCATCGAAGTTACGGGAATTGCCATCAGGAAATGTAAGGGTAATTTGGGCCATGCGTCGGCTCCTCGTCGGTTTGGCGCCTACGAAACGCCCGGTTGCGGGTATGTTGCGCCCGTTTCGCCCAATGGTTAGGTGAAGTCAAGATTGCGTTTATGCAGGCAGGCGTTAGCTTGGCGAAAATACAACGGAGGATGACGTGCCAGACTTTTTCACCACCGCCGAGGGGCGCAAAATTGCCTATGAACAGACCGACGGGCAGGGGCCGGGTATCGTGTTCTTGGGCGGGTTCAAATCGGACATGCAAGGCAGCAAAGCCACCCATCTGGAAAACTGGGCAAAGGGGCAGGGCCGCCCGTTTTTACGGTTTGACTATTCCGGGCATGGGCAGTCGTCAGGCGCGTTCATTGATGGTGCAATAGGGGACTGGGCCGCAGATGGGGCACAGGTGATCAATGCCCTAACACAGGGGCCGCAGATTTTGGTGGGGTCCAGCATGGGTGGTTGGATAAGTCTTATCCTGGCAATGAAAACAAAGGTAAGAATTTCGGCTATTGTTGGAATAGCAGCAGCACCCGATTTTACCGAAGACAGTATGTGGGGCAGTTTTTCAACCCGGCAAAAGGATGAACTGCTGACAAATGGGCAGGTTGCCCTGCCGTCGGAATATGGCGAACCTTACGTTATTACCCGCCGCCTGATTGAAGACGGTCGTGATAATCTGGTGCTGCGAAACCCGCTTAACCTGCCATTTCCGGTGCGCTTGTTGCAGGGCAGTGCTGATGTGGATGTTGCCATGTCGGTGCCCCTGCGGATCATGGAGTACGCCCAGTGTGATGACCTGCGTCTGACGATCGTTAAGGGGGCGGATCACAGGTTTTCAACGCCCAAGTGTCTGGCACTGATCGAAGCCACGGTTAGTGAGGTTTTGGAGGTTTGTCATCCAAACGGGTCCTAGCCACCCATATTATACAAATCCGATATCAGGCGGTAAAAACTGTGGCTATCAGGCAAATTTACCAATCCAAACCCCATAATCTGTAGATGATTGGTTGACCATTCCTGTCCCTTGAACACAATGGCGACGAGCAGACTGAAAGAATAAAAACATGAAAGAAACCTTGGTCCTTTTACCGGGGATGATGTGTGATGCACGGCTTTTTGCACCGCAAATCATTGCGCTTTCGCGCGACTATTCGGTGCAATTGGCACCGATTACGGGCGCCGATACCGTCGAAAAAATTGCCATGCAGGTCCTGGATGGTGCGCCCGAACGGTTTGCACTGGCCGGGTTGTCCATGGGGGCCATTGTGGCGATGGAAATTCAGCGCCGCGCGCCCGAACGTGTGACCCGTCTGGCCCTGATGGACACCAATGCACAAAGTGAAACATCCACCATTGCCGCCGCGCGTGAGGCCCAGATCGTACGCGCAAAATCCGGCAAGCTGGAAGAGGTGATGCGTGAAGATATGTTGCCGGAATATCTGGCGGATGGTCCGCACCGGGCTGAAATTTTGGATATGATTGTCCGCATGGCGCTGGACCTGGGGCCAGAGATTTATGTGCGCCAGTCCCGCGCGCTTCAGCGCCGCCCGGACCAGCAAAAAACCCTGCGAAAGTTAAAAATACCAACGCTGATCCTGTGTGGTGAATTTGACCGCCTGACGCCCCTGCGCCGACATGAATTTATGGCGGCCCTTGCCGTTGGTTCCCAACTGGAAGTGGTGCCGGGTGCCGGGCATTTGCCCAGTCTGGAACAGCCGGAACTAATCACCAAATTACTGCGTGAATGGCTGGTTGCTCCGCTGGTTTTGCGTTGAACGTTAGCCCGCTTTGCGTTTGCCGCGCGCCTTGGAACCTGAATTGGCATCAATGAAATCCAACACCAGCGGGCGAATGTTGTTGCGCCAGCTTTTCCCGGCGAAAATGCCGTAATGGCCCGCGCCCGGTTCTAAATGGCTGGCCTTTTTGCTGTCGGGCAGCCCGGTTAGCAGATCAAGTGCCGCCAAACACTGGCCCGGTGCGCTGATATCGTCGTTTTCGCCCTCAACAACTTTTACTGCGACATTGGTGATTTTGCCGATGTCCACCTTATGGCCGTCCACCACAAAGTCATTGCGCGCAATTTCGCGATTTTTAAAAATGCGCTCAACCGTGGACAGGTAAAATTCGGCCGTCATGTCCATGACAGACAGGTATTCGTCATAAAACCGGTTGTGGCGGTCATGTTCGGATGCCTTGCCATTGGCCACATTCATGATCTGATCTGAAAAGGCCTTACCGTGTTTTTCGCTGTTCATGGAAATGAAAGATGATAGCTGCAACAACCCCGGATAAACCATGCGCCCGGCGCCCGGATATTTGAAACCGACCCGCTGGATCATGGTTTCTTCCAGAACACCCATTGTCACGCGCGCCCCAAAATCCGTTACATCTGTGGCGGCGGCGTCCGGGTCAATCGGCCCGCCAATTAGGGTTAGGGAACGGGGTTGGGCCTTTGGGTTTTGCTCGGCCAACAATGCGGTTGCCGCCAGCGTCAGGGGGGCGGGTTGGCATACGGCAACCACATGGGTATCTGGACCCATATATTTCATGAAATCAACAAGGTATAGCGTGTAGTCTTCTACATCAAACTTACCAATGCTGGCCGGAATATCGCGGGCATTATGCCAGTCTGTTATGTATACTTCGCAATCCGGTAGCAGGCTGATCACGGTTGAACGCAGCAATGTCGCATAATGGCCGGACATCGGGGCCACCAGCAGAACCCGGCGTGCATGTTTTTTGCGACCCTGAACCTTAAAGTGCAGCAGATCGCCAAAGGGTTTGGTGACAACGCTTTCAACGCTTACCACATGGTCGCGACCATCGCTGCCCACCACAGATGCAATGCCCCAGTCTGGTTTCGTGTCCATGCGCGAAAAGGCGCGCTCGGTTACTTTGCCCCAGGCAGACATCATCTGAAACATTGGGTTCGAAACCAGACCCATTGCCGGATAATTCCCAAAGGCCTGCGCGGTTGCGCCCAGCCACTGGTTGGTCACTCTGGCAGTTTCCATCAGATCATAGGTTGCCATATAGCGCATCTGCTGTCCTTACTGTTAATCGCAATGCCAAACGTCGCCCTTTCCCCGTGGGGCGTGTGACGTTATGCTGCAACTGCACAAAGATAGGTCGGAAGTGTTCGGATGACAACTGATGAAGCCCCCAAGGCACCAGATATGGCACGCCTGAACGGCAATCTGGTTAAGATTGAAGAACTGTCCCAACGGCTGGTTTCTGCATTTTCCCAAAAGAAAGAAACCGATCCCGCCCTGCAGGCACCGGGGCAGGAATTATTTCTAAAGGCCGCCACGGCCTATATGGGCGACATGATGGCGAACCCGGCCAAGATCATGGAACAACAGGTTTCCTATTGGGGGAAATCCCTGAAACATTATATCCAAGCGCAAGACGCATTGGCAAAGGGCAAAATGCGGGCCCCTGAGGATCACACACCCGATGACGGGCGGTTTTCTGGCCAAACATGGGAAACCCACCCCTATTTCAATTTTATCAAGCAGCAGTACCAGTTTAACGCAGAGGCGGTCAGCAATGTGGTTGGCGGCCTTGACGGGCTGGACCCGGCCGACAAAAAACGACTGGAATTCTTTTCCGGTCAGATTGTGGACATGCTTAGCCCGGCGAATTTTTTAGGCTCAAACCCCGAGGCCTTGGCGCTGGCGGCTGAAACCGACGGGCAGTCCCTGGTGGATGGTCTGGAAAACATGGTGCGTGATGTTGAGGCAAACGATGGTGAACTTGTCGTCACCCTGTCTGATAAGGGGGCATTCAAAGTGGGTGAAAACCTGGCCACCACACCGGGGTCGGTTGTCTTTCGCAACCGGATGTTTGAACTTATCCAATATGCGCCGACCACACCAACGGTTCGCCGCATACCGCTGATCATTTTTCCACCATGGATTAATAAGTTCTATATTCTTGATTTAAAAGAAAAAAACAGCCTGATCAAATGGGTTGTTGATCAGGGCTATACCCTGTTTGTGGTGTCTTGGGTGAACCCGGATTTGACATATTCAGATGTGGGGATGGACACCTATGTATCCGAGGCCTTCCTGACTGCAATTGAGGAAGTCAAAAAAATCACCGAGCAGAAAAAGGTGAACGTTGTCGGTTATTGCATTGCCGGAACGACGCTGGGGCTGACCCTGTCGTTAATGGAAAAGCGCAAAGATACGTCTGTGAAGTCGGCCACATTTTTCACTACGATGAGCGACTTTTCCGATCAGGGCGAAGTGGGTGTTTTTCTGGATGATGATTTTGTGGATGCGATTGAAGGGGAAGTGACCGAAAAGGGCGTGCTCCAATCCCAATATATGACCCGCACCTTTAGTTATCTGCGTGCCAATGATTTGGTGTATGCACCGGCAGTTCGCAGTTATCTGATGGGCAAGGCACCACCGGCCTTTGATCTGCTATACTGGAACGGGGATGGCACCAACCTACCGGCGCGCATGGCGGTGGAATATCTGCGCTGGCTTTGTCAGGGCGACCTTTTCGCCCGGGGTGAATTTCCGCTGTTGGGGGAAAACCTGTCGATCAGGGACGTCAAGGTTCCGGTCTTTGCCATCGCCTGTGAAACCGACCATATCGCCGCCTGGAAGGCCAGTTATGATGGGGTGCGTCAGATGGGGGCGAAGGACAAGACATTCGTCCTAAGCGAAAGTGGCCATATCGCCGGGATCGTTAATCCACCCAGCAAAAAGAAATACGGCCATTACACCAACCCTGACCCAACCCTGCCCCATGACGACTGGAAAACAGGCGCTGAATTTCATCAGGGGTCATGGTGGCCCCGGTGGGGGGCTTGGCTGGCCGACAAATCCGGCAAGCAGGTCAAGGCCCGACAACCCGGTGATGCAACCCATCCTGTGCTGTGCGCGGCGCCGGGGACCTATGTTTTAAAGTAGATAACTATTTGAAAATACGGATCTTTGAAAAATAATGCTGCAGCGCAGCAATGAATACTTGAAATGCTGCAACGCAGCGGCCATATAGAGTTCAGACGCGATACCGGGATGTTCCCGGCGCGAGGAGTTAAGACAATGGCAAAAGCACAAGATTATACAAAAGTTATGCAAGACATCATGGGTGCATTCCCGGTTGATATGACAAATTTCCAGGACGCTTTCAAAGCACCCGCGTCTTTTGGTGAAAAAATGTCCAAGGTCGCGTTGAACGCTGCTGAGAAATCCGCCGAGATTTCAACCAAATGGGCAAAAGACACCATCGCGCAAACCGGCGCGGCCACCACGGCCAAAGAAGACCCTGCTGATTATGCTAAAGTGATGACAGGTTTTGCATCTGCTCAGGCAGAGCTGGTTTCCGAGCATATGGCCGCCTTTGCCGAAGTTGCTAAAAAGGTTCAGATGGACACAGTTGAATTGGTTATGGCCGCTGGCAAAGACCTGTCAGAGGATGCAACATCCACTGTCAAGAAAGCAACGGGCGCCAAAAAGACCGCAGCTTCTGCAAAGTAAACGACTAATTTGATCGCCGTTCTCCTCCCTGGCGGCGTGACAGACTGGGGCGGGCGTAATGCCCGCCCTTTCTTTTTTTGCTGCGCTGCACTAGGCTTTGCTGCAATAGCGAAAAAGGGGGCTCCTGTGGCCAAAGCCAAATCAAAACTTCTGATCAAAAGATACGCCAGCCGTCGGCTTTATAATACTGAGACCAGCGATTATGTGACGCTGGACAATATTGCCGGGTTTATCCGTGATGGGCGCGATGTTCAGATCATTGATCTTAAAAGCGGCGATGACCTGACACGCCAGTATTTGCTGCAAATAATTGCTGATCACGAGGGTCGCGGCGAAAATGTTCTTCCGATTGATGTTCTGACGGATCTGGTGCGCAGCTACACCAATGATGTGCAGTCGGTTGTGCCGCAGTTTCTGGCGATGTCCTTTGAAATGCTGCGCGATGGTCAGGCAACGGCCATGGAAAAAATATCAAGCCCGATGGCCACCATGCCGGGGTTTGAGGCAATGCAAGCGCAGCAACAGGCCTTTATGCAGGCAATGGCCAGCGGCATGGGCGGAAACTGGGGCAAGCCCACAGCGGATGCGACACCAAAGACGGAAGAGACGTCAGGTGATGATTTGGACGATATTAAAAGGCAACTGGCCGAATTACAGTCAAAGCTGTCCAAACTTTGACCCCGCGCCCTAGCGGATGATCTGGGGCCTGATTTTCAGTTTCTTCTGGCGTTCCTGTGGCAGGTGCCTGTTCAGGCGGCGGTTGATGACGCCGAACAGGCCGATAATCCCCAGAACCACCAGTATGAAATAAAACGCCAAAATCGGGTAAGGGATGAACGGGTTGAACGTTTTATCCGCGAAATAGTTCGCGTAATATAACGCGTCCCCCTTTTGGCGCCATGCCGGAAATCCTGAAAAATACACCAGTGCTGTGGCGTGAAACAAAAAGATCGCTTCGTTGGTATAGGCGGGCCATGCAAGGCGCAGCATTGTTGGCCATACTATCCGCTTAAACCGGGGCCAGCCTGTCAGGCCATAGGCGTCTGCGGCCTCAATATCGCCCATCGGTACGCTGCGCAGCGCCCCATAAAATATTTCGCCCGTGTAGGCCGTGGTATTCAGGATCAGCACAATCACCGCCCCCAGCCAGGCGCGCGTCAGCCAGCGGGTTTCGGCGGTAATTTCAGTAAACCCCAAGTTGATGTCGATACCGACCTTGGGCAACAGCACAAACAATTCGTAGGCCAGAAAAAACTGAATAAACAATGGCGAACCGCGAAACACAAAAACGAATAGTTCCGCCGGTTTTCGGATGAACGGGCTGTCTGCATTTTTGGCCAGCGCCACGCCAGTTGCCAGAAAAAACCCGATGACTAATGAAATAAACCCAAAATAGACATTCCAGATCAGGCCGGACCCGATCAGGGTGAACTGATCGCACAGGGTGAAATCGGATTTTGGCAATAACCTTTCACCAATCCCGATTGAGCGCAGGCCATAGGCCTGAATGGTTTCCAGACAGGTCATGACGCGGCCTTACGCTGGTTATTGCCAGCAATTGTTGCCTGCCCACGGGACAGGCGCGCAGTTAGCCGGCCAAGAATAATTTCAGAAACCCGTGTCAGCCCAAGGTAAAAAACCAAAAGCCCAAGGAAATACCACAGTCGCCAGTCCGGGTGGGGGTAGGAATAGATTGATGTTTTCAACCCGCCAAGTTCGCGCGCCCAATATACGATGTCTTCGACCCCCAGCAGGAACAAAAGCGGCGTGGCCTTGATTAAAATCATCCAAAGATTGGACAGCCCCGGCAGGGCGAATATCCACATTTGTGGCACGATGATGCGCCAGAACGTTTGACGCCGGGTCATGCCATAGCTTTCGGCTGTTTCGATCTGCGCGCGCGGGACGGCCTGCATGGCCCCATAAAGGACGATCGCGGCAAAGGCCCCGAACACAATCGAAAATGTCAGCACTGCCAGCGAAAACCCATATGCTTCGTGTACCCATTGGGCGGAACTGGACAGGGGCAGTTTGGCAATTTTGCACACCACGAAATCATTGCCCTGTCGTACCGGCTCTTCCCAGTCGGGGCATTTTACCTTGTGGCGCATCCATTCAAAGGCCTGATCAAGGGCGATGACAAAGAACAGGAAAAACGCAATGTCAGGGATGCCACGCGCGATGGCTGTATAGCCTTTGCCAAACCAGCGCAGGGGCACAATGTGGGATCGCGCCGCCGTGGCCCCGCCAAACCCGAATAAAAGTGCAACCGGGGCCGTGACCAACAACAGTGCAATCACCGTACCAAATGAGCCATAGAACAACATATGCTTGCCCGTTGTCAGATAACAGGAAAGCCAGCTTAAGCCTTGCAGGCTGGAGGGGTCAGAACAATAGGAAAACATAAATTGCGAGGGCGGGGCCTGATGCGGCCCCGCCGAATTTCTTTAGTAAGTCGCGATGTCGTCGCCGAACCACTTGACAAGCAGCGTGTTCAACGTGCCGTCAGCCTTTACGCTTTCGATGGCTGTGTTGAACTTTGCTTTCAGCTCGCCGTCGCTTTCACGCAGGCCCATGCCAACACCGCCGCCAAGGGACACTTCGTCGCCAGCGAACATCAGCGCGCCACCGGATTCAGCCACGATCGGTGCCAGATAATCCAGATCGGCAAACACTGCGTCCGCTTCACCGTTTTTCACGGCGGCAATGGTTTCATCAGGTGTTGCGAATTCAACCAGTGTTGCGCCACTGGCCGCAATATAGCCCGCCTGAATTGTAGCTGTCTGGGCCGAAATAACACCACCCATCAGGTCGGCACCTTCGCTGGCCGCGACATATGCAGATGCAGCCGGCAGCATATAGTTATTTGTGAAATCAATGACTTCGTCGCGCTCATCGGTGATCGACATTCCAGCGATGATGGTGTCGTAGTTACCTGAAACAAGGTTCGGGATGATGCTGTCCCA
>DAOURA010000173.1 GCA_030625325.1 Marinosulfonomonas sp. | reverse complement strand
GTGTTTTTTCCGAATGCGAAATAGGAAATTCAGGGGCCGTTAAAGCGCACCGTTCCCAGACCGCTGATGTCATAGCCTGTCATTTCTGCGGCGCGCGCGGCAAAGCTGTCCGAGCGCGCAAAGTTTATCAGCTTTTGAATGGGCGGTTCAAACCACGCCTGTCGCCAGACCAGCAGATCAAAGCGTTCCTGAACAACCGGCACAAAGCCCAGCCCAAACTGACGCGCAACTGAGGCCAGCCCAAACGCCGTATCGGCGTGCCCATCCTGCACCATGCGGGCCACGTCGTCTTCGGTGCGGGCCGGGTTTTCGGGGCCGTCCAGTGTGGTGGGGTCAATTCCGGCCTTTTGGGCCAGGTCTTCAAACAATGTCTGGCTGGCGGCGCTGGTCTGACGATGCGCAAAGCGCAGGCCGTGCAGATCGGCGATACCTGATATCTTGCCCGACAGGGTTGGGGCATGGATAATACCCCTTTGGCGGCGCGCAAATTCCACCAGAACCACGGGGTTTTGACCCAATGCCGCCGACACCGCACCGATGTTCCAGCCCGATCCTTCGTGAATGTGGATGCCTGCGGCCATCGCGGTGCGCGCACCGATCCGGGTCAGGCCGTCATGGCTGCCGTCAAAAAATGCGGCCAGCTCGCAGCCCGATTCACGTAACGCCCAGTCAAGCAGGGGGTCGTGACTGCCGGCGACGATATTGGGCAGGGGGGCATCCGGGGTGCCCGGCCCGGAATGGGCCGCACTGATCCAGTTTTCGATTTCCTGACGGGGGAACAACAGTTTGCCCACCACCCGCACGCAGGGCACATCACCGGCGGCCGCAAGGTCATAGACCTTGCGTTCCTTGATGCGCAACAGATCGGCCAGTTCTTTGGTGGTCAGAAAGTCGTTTGGGCTTTGTTCCATGGGGCTATTTCATCCCGCGGGCCAAGACCCGATGCGCCCTAGCCCCGGCGAAGCCGTCGGCCAAGGCCGGTGACAATGGCGGTGGCCAGTGCGACCTTTACCAGATCGGCAAGGATAAAGGGTTCAACACCCTTGGCAAACGCTGTGCCCGCACCAAGTGTTTGGCCGGTTGAGGTGGTGAACAAAAAGCCAAGCCACAAAAAACCCAGCGCAAAGATCACCGCATCGGCAACAATCATGGTGGAAAACAGCGCCAGTGGCCGCCGGGTCAGCCCACGATCAGCGGCGGCGCCAACAATCACGGCCGCCCCAACAAAGCCCAGCAAAAAGCCCGCCGTCGGGCCGGTGAAATAAATCGCCCCGGCAATGGGTCCGGCAAACACCGGTGCGCCCGCAAGGCCAAGGGCCAGATAGCCAAGGATAATTTCAAGGGACAGGCGCATACCGCTGGCGGCAAAGATTGCCATCAGGGCCAGGGTTTGCAGTGTCATCGGCACCGGCCAGAACGGCACCTGTGTTTTGGCACCAAGGGTGATCACGCCGATACCGGCCGCCACAAGGGCAATACGGCGAACAGGGGTGCTGGCCAGACGCCCGATCAGGGCTGATGTTACGGCTGTGGTCTGTGTCATCTTTGTTTCCTTGGTTGGATCGTGTTTTGTCTAGTTTACCGCCAATGGCGCGGTGGTGCAATGAATTGGATGCGGGGCCTAGTGATCTTCGTCCAGGGCCTCGATCAGGCGGGTTTCAAGCAACTGACCACTGCGATAGAGGATAGGATAGGCGACCTCGGAATAATAACCGTTCAGGTCCTTTAACCCGCGCAGGGTTTCAAGATGCAGATCGCTGCTTTCGATACTGGTGGTGGTGCCGTCACTCAGGCGTTTAAGGTGGCGTTTTCGACTTTTGCGCTCAAGCCGGGCAATTTCGGTTTTTTCAGCCACCAGCATGCGCGCGCTTTCCACGTCATCAGACACCAGAACGTTTGTGGCCAGACGCATGTTGGCCAGCACACAGTCATGCAGGAAACGCAGCTCTGACCAGCCTTCGGTTGAAAACCGCAGACCACCTTTGGCCTTGCGCCGGGCCAGTGGCAGCAGGCGCTTGGCAATCACGTCGCCAGCGTTTTCAAGGCTGATGGCGTATTCGGCCATTTCGCGGGCGGTTTTTCGGTCTTGCTTGGACATGTCGTCGGTTGGCATTTCGGTCATGTAGGTTTTGATGCCCGACAGGCAATTGTTCACCTGATGGTCAAGGCTGCGCAATCCGTCGATGCGGGCAAGATCACCGTTTGAATAGACCTCCATCATCGGGCCGGCCATTTGTTCGACGACCGCACTCATCCGCAGCAATTCACGTTTCAGGCTGGCCAGCGCCAGTGTCGGGTTGTCCAGAACCGAATGGTCCAGTGCGCTTAGGGGTTCGGACGGGGTATCATCCGGGTCAACCTTTATGGCTGGCAACAGGCGTTCAACCAACCGGCGCACCATGCCCGCGCAGGGCAGGGCAACAAATAGCAGGGTAAAGTTAAAGGCAATATGGGTATTGATCAGTGACTGCGCCGGGCCCATCATGCCAAGATAGCCCTGAACCGGCAGCAGATTAAGGGCGAACAGCATTATCACTGCCCAACTGCCACGCAGTCCCAAATTTGCAAACGGCACATGGCGGGCACAGGGGGGCATGCCGCGGGTCAGCCAGATCGGGATCAACGCAGAGCCCAGATTGGCCCCCAGCACCAGTGACACCCCGGCCGTCGCCGGTATCGCCCCAATGGCCACAAGGGTGACGCACATCAGGACAGTCGCAACACTGGAATGCATGACAAACGCAAGAACCGCGCCGACGATAAAGGCAGTCACGAAATCCTGCGCCAAATAGTCGGAAACCGCCGGTAAAAAGGCGCTGTCGCGGATTGGGTCCATTGCTTCGCGCAGGAACCGCAGGGAAATCAGGATAAAGGCAATGCCCAGCAGGATGCGGCCATACTGGCGCAGGCGGCGTTTGTCGGATTTCACGAACAGCCAGCCGCCAATGGTTAACAGTAACGGCACCAGCCAGTTCAAATCAAAGCTAAGCACCTGAATAAGCAGGGCAGACCCCAGGTCCCCGCCCAAAACAACCGCAAGGCCGGTTTCAAACCCCAACAGGCCGGTGCTGGAAAACCCTGCGACCAACAGCGCCACGGCCGCAGAAGATTGCAACACCAGTGCCAGCCCAAGGCCCGTGCCGGTGGCACCAAGCAGGTTTTTTTGTTCGGTGATCACCCGCTGAAAAGAGGCGCCAAAACTGCGTTCAATGCCAGTGCGCACCATTCGCACGGCAAACAGCAGCAACATCGTGGCGCCGGCAAGGTTCAGAAGAAAGGTAAGAATGGCCATTAATTGTTTGCTTTGATCGCCTGATAAGGGTGCAGAACCTGAACTTTTCATAAAGGACTGGGGTGCGGCTTAGCTGTTTATGCCCTGTTGGTTCAAGCTAAATCCAGTTTAGCCACTTAGATGTGTGCGGTGTGTGGGGTTGCGCAGAACCGTTGCCACCAAAAGCAACAGGACCCCGCAGGGCCCTGTTTAGTACCTGAAGAGTTTGACGGGGTGGTAATCAGCGAGAATCGCTAATCAGATCTTCTTCGAAAATATGATCAGTTGGCTTAAAGCGGCCCATGTAGCAGCGAATGCCAAATTCACCCTGACGCAGATCAAGACGGCATTCTGGAATTGCGCGCTTTAGCTTTAGGCAGGCGGCTGCCAGTTGTTGCTGGATCTTGTCCTGAATGATGGGAACCTGCGCGGCTTCTTTTTGGCCCACATTGATCCAGGGGGCGATGTTGTTGATATTCAGCTCTGGTTTAGCGCGCTGGTCAGCCAGGTGGATTGCTTCTGCCAGTTGGCCAATTGCGACGTCTTCTGGCACAGAGCACAGGTTTGCGGCGTCCATTTCAATGGACTGAAAACCCAGTTCAAACATTTGCGCGGCTGCCGGGCCTTTGTTTACCAGAGGCTGCGGTTCTGTTGTGCCATGTTCCGTACAAAGGGTGGCCGGTACGGATATGTTGGTGGCTGGCATGGCAGCATGTACGTTGAGCATTGGTTTCTCCAATTGGTTGAGCAGATGGTGGGACTGCAACCCATGAGAAAAGAATTGTTAACGCATTGTGTCAGAAATATGGCGCACCATGAAACATGACCGTGTGAAGATGTGAGGGCTGGAAATGGGGCAAAAACCCGCCGATGGGTAAAATGAAACGGGCGGTATTTTGCTGTGGGACCAGAAATGGGGCCACGTAAACGGATGATAAAGAATCACTATCCAAGACCGGGGCAGTGGTTTTTGTTCTGTATATATATGGGGGATGGGGCGGTTTGGGCCAATTGGCCGTACCCTGCCGGGGGTGGGCCGGCGCGAAACGCGCCAGCCCGGTCTTTTTAGGCCAACACTAGGTTGGTTGCGCTTTCGCGGCCGTCACGGCCAGCTTCGATGTCAAAAGTAAGCTTTTGACCGTCAGCCAGACCTGTAAGGCCCGAGCGTTCAACAGCAGAAATATGAACGAATACGTCCTTGCTGCCGCCTTCAGGCTCGATAAAGCCAAAGCCTTTTGTTGAGTTGAACCACTTCACGGTGCCATTAGCCATCGTGAGATCTCCTATTTAGTATGCCATCCGCGTAAGTGCGATAGCCTGGCTTAGTCAGTGCAAGATCGAGGGACTGTAGCCGTGAAAGGAGAACAGTGGGTCGATA
>DAOURA010000055.1 GCA_030625325.1 Marinosulfonomonas sp. | reverse complement strand
GCAAAACCTGACCGGGCTGGCCCGTTTGTTGGTGGACGCCTCATCCCTGAACGATCGCGGCGGGGCGACAGAATTGCGCCTGTCCCTAAGTCAGGCGGTGCCTTACCGGGTGTTCAGTCTGGATAACCCCAAACGCATTATCCTTGATTTCAATGAACTGGACTGGGGCACACTTGATCCGGGTGAATTTGACAAATCTACCCCTGTTACCGGGCTGCGGGTTGGGGCGTTTAAACCCGGCTGGTCGCGCATGGTGATTGATATTGATCGCCCCCTTGGGGTTAAGGTGGCGGCCCTGACCACATCCGACACAAATGCCGAGGTTCTGGTGCGCCTTGTCCCGGTTCCCGACGCGGAATTTTCTGCCGCTGCCGGGGCACCGGATGGTGCGCTGTTCCAGTCGTCAAATGTGGACCCGCAGGACATGTTGATCGGCCAGCGCCAAACCGGCAACCGCCCGTTAATCGTTGTGCTTGATCCGGGCCACGGCGGCATAGATCCGGGCGCTGAACATGAAAACGTGGGCGAGGCCGACCTGATGTTGTCATTTGCCCGTGAACTGAAAGAAACCCTGTTAAGGGCTGGCAAGTTCAACGTTGTCCTGACCCGAGAGGCGGATGTATTCGTGCCCCTTGAAACGCGGGTGTCCATTGCCCGGCGCGCACGGGCAGATGTGTTTATATCGCTGCATGCTGACGCGTTGGTGGAAGGACGGGCATCTGGCGCGACGATTTACACCCTGTCACAGGCTGCGTCCGACATTGCATCGCAAAAACTGGCCGAGCGCCACGACCGGGCGGATTTGTTGGCCGGTGTTGACCTAAGCCAACAGGACGATGTGATTGCAAGCGTTCTGATGTCATTGGCGCGCACTGAAACCGCCCCGCGTTCGGACAAACTGGCCGATAGTCTGGTTGTGGGTCTTTCAGCGCAGGTAAAGGTCCATAAACGCCCCCGTCTGTCGGCGGGGTTTTCGGTGCTAAAGGCCCCTGATATTCCGTCTGTTCTGCTGGAACTTGGGTTTATTTCATCGCCAAAGGATCGCAAGCGCCTGACTGATCCCAAGTGGCGCAAAAAAGCAGCGGCAGGGATTCGTGATGCCCTGCAAAAATGGGCAGTAGAGGACGCGGCAGATGCATTGCTATTGCGTAAGTAAATGTGGGGTGATGCGGGACAATAGGCTGATTTCAGCGTGAAAATTGTGGGCTTCATTTTGACGTCATACGCCCTTATGTGTAAAGAACGTCTGAAAACATCAGGGGCCGCTTGTGCTTAGGTTTATTGTATCATTTTTTGGCGGCATCTTTAGCTGGCTAACCATTGGCGCGCTGTTTGCGGCGCTGACCGTGGGGGCCGTGTTCTGGATGTATGGCCGGGATTTACCCAACCACGAACAGCTGGCCCAGTATACCCCGCCCACCATCAGCCGGATTTATTCCGGCGAAGGGCGCATTATAGATGAATTCGCCCGTGAACGCCGCCTTTATGCGCCGTCTAATGAAATTCCTGACCTTGTAAAACATGCGTTTATTTCGGCCGAGGATAAAAACTTTTACACCCATCAGGGCTATGACCTGCGCGGCATGATTGCGGCGGCGGTGGCGGCGGCCCGTGGCGCGCGCTTGCGCGGTGCGTCCACCATTACCCAGCAGGTGATGAAAAACTTTCTGTTGTCGTCTGATCGTTCCGCCGAACGTAAGATCAAGGAACTGATCCTGGCCAGCCGTCTGGAAAAAACCCTAAGCAAAGAAGATATTCTTGAACTGTACCTGAATGAAATTTTTCTGGGTCAAAATAGTTTTGGCGTTACGGCCGCGGCGCAGACCTATTTCAACAAAACCCTTGGTGAACTTGCCCCCCAAGAGGCCGCGTATCTTGCGGCCCTGCCTAAGTCCCCGTCAAACCGTCACCCGGTTCGCAATATGGATACGGCCCTGTTCTGGCGCAACAACACCCTGCGCGAGATGTATGAAAACCATTACATAGACGAAGCCGCCTATAACGCCGCCAAAGACGCGCCATTGCTTAGCGTACAAAACGGTGACTATGAACCGTTTCGCGCCCAGATGCCGCCACGCGACTATTTCACCGACGAAATCCGCCGCCAGCTAAGCCGTAACTTTGGCGAAGAAGAATTCTTTGCTGGTGGTCTTTCAATCCGCGCCACGATGGACCCTGAATTACAGGTTGAGGCGGCAAATGCCCTGCGCCATCAGCTTGAAAGCTATGATCGTGAAAAAGGCATCTGGCTGGGCACAGGTGTTGTTCTGGGCGCCGACATGCTGGTGGACGAACAAACATGGCGCGACGCCCTTGGCAGTGTAACTGTTGCGCGTGACATAGAAGGCTGGCGCCCTGCGGTGGTTCTGGAACTGACCAACAAAAATGCCCGCATTGGGATTGAAGGGGTCGAAAACGACGAAGATGGCCACTGGATTGTGGCCGATGACGTAAACTGGGCGCGCAAAAAACTGGAAGACGGTGAATTGGCGCGCAAGGCCCGTGTGGTTTCGGACCTGCTGGCTGTGGGGGAAGTCATCCATGTGAAAGCCCTGACCAAAGACAGCGACGGTTCCTTCGTGCGCTGGTCATTGCGTCAGGTGCCCGAATTGCAGGGCGGCTTTATGGCGATGGACGTTAACACCGGCCGTGTGCTGGCGATGCAGGGCGGCTTTTCCTATCAGCATTCGGTGTTTAACCGTGCCACACAGGCCACCCGTCAGCCCGGTTCCAGCTTTAAGCCCTTTGTTTATGCATCCGCACTTGATAGCGGCTTTAGCCCGGCAACAATCATTGTTGACGCGCCGATCGAAATTGACACCCCGCAAGGGGTCTGGCGGCCCCATAATGCATCACGCAAATTTTACGGGCCAACGCCGTTGCGCACCGGGATCGAACAATCCCGTAACCTGATGACAATCCGACTGGCCCAAGAGGTCGGGATGGACGTGGTCGCCGCCTACGCCGAACGGTTCGGTGTCTATAATAATATGGGCCGTTTTCTGGCCAATGCATTGGGGGCTGAGGAAACCAGCCTGTTCAAGATGGTCGCGGCCTATGCGATGTTTGCCAATGGGGGCGAACGGGTTGAACCAACACTGGTTGACCGGGTGCAGGACCGTTGGGGTAAAACCGTTTACCGCCATGATCAACGCACCTGCGACGATTGTCAGAATGTGACAATTGATCCGGGCCAGATGCCGCGCATCACGTCAAACCGTGAACGGGTGATGAATGCGGTAACCGCCTATCAGTTAACATCGATGATGCAGGGGGTTGTGCGCCGTGGTACTGCCGCCGGTCGGGTGCAACTGCCGGTGCCTGTGGCGGCGAAAACAGGCACCACCAACGACGCGCGTGACGTTTGGTTTGTTGGCTTTACGTCCAATATCGCGGCTGGTTGTTATATGGGCTTTGATCAACCCAAAACACTGGGGCGCGGGGCCTATGGCGCCAGCATGTGTGGCCCGGTGTTTAATGCATTTATGAAAAAGGCCACCGAGAAATACGGTGGCGGGCCGTTCAAATTGCCGCCCGGCGGACATTTCATCAAGATCGACCGTTTTTCCGGGGCGCGCCTGCCAGACGATGCATCGGGTGATTATGTGGTGTCGGAATATTTCCGCGATGGTGAAGAACCGGTGTTTGGGCTGATGTTTGACGGTGGTTTCGCGATGTCACAAAACCTGCCGCTGATCATACCAGAGGGCATGATTGAAACCGGGGCCACTGTGAAAACATCGACTGGTGAAGTGGTGATCGTGCCAGACAAGGCCGATTTTGGAACCGTGTCTTCGGGCGGATTGTACTAGGGCCAGGCCTTGGTGAAATCGGTAATGTCTGCGGATATTACCGTTTGCGCCACCGGCGGCGCTTGCCCGCCGCGGGATGCGTTGCTATCACCAAGCACAACAACAAATCGGGTATAAGTCAGTGCGCGCGGAAACAGCAAATACAGTTCAGGCCATCAAAAGTTCACTGGCGCTGTTGAAACAGCGTCTGGATTGGGAAACCGCCAGCCACCGGCTGGAAGAATTCAACGCCATGATCGAAGACCCGGACCTGTGGAATGATCAGGCCCGCGCGCAAAAACTGATGCGTGACCGCCAGATGCTGGTGGATGGCATCGACACTTGCGACACCATTCAGCAAGACATGAGCGATAATGTCGAACTGATAGAACTTGGCGAAATGGAAGAAGATCAGGACGTCATTTCAGAGGCTGAAACCGCATTGACCGCCCTTGCATCACTGGCGGCCAAAAAAGAGCTTGAGGCATTGTTGAACGGCGAGGCCGACGGCAATGACACGTTCCTTGAGATTAATTCCGGTGCGGGCGGCACCGAAAGCTGTGACTGGGCGAACATGCTGGCGCGCATGTATGTCAGATGGGCCGAACAGCATGGCTATAAGGTTGAACTGATCTCGGAAACGCCGGGGGAAGAGGCTGGAATTAAATCAGCGGCCTACCGGATTTCGGGGCAAAATGCCTATGGTTGGCTGAAATCTGAAAGTGGCGTGCACCGTCTGGTGCGCATTTCCCCCTTTGACAGTGCGGCGCGCCGGCACACTTCATTTTCGTCCGTCTGGGTTTATCCGGTTGTTGATGAAGACATAGAGGTCGAAGTGAACCCCGCCGATATTCGCATCGACACCTACCGTTCTTCCGGGGCAGGTGGCCAGCATGTGAACACTACCGATTCGGCCGTGCGCATCACCCACATGCCAACCGGCATTGTTGTGACCAGTTCGGAAAAATCCCAGCACCAAAACCGGGCCAACGCAATGGCCGCCCTGAAATCGCGCCTGTATCAAATGGAACTGGACGCGCGCAATGCCACCATTCAGGAAGCGCACGCCGCCAAGGGCGATGCGGGCTGGGGCAATCAGATACGGTCTTATGTTTTGCACCCCTACCAGATGGTCAAAGACCTGCGCACCAACCACGAAACATCCGACAGCGCCGGGGTGCTGGACGGTGATCTGGATGCGTTTATGGCCGCAACCCTTGCGCTGGATGTGTCGGGCAAATCCCGTGCTGAGGCGCAATCAGCCACCTGAGGGCCTGCGCCGGTCTTGGGGGAAATTTCCCGATCGCCATAAAACTGTTGATTTGCCGCCTATCTGGCGCTTACCCTGTCGGTCAGTCTTTTTGACAGGGGAATTCATTTGCAAGATAGCATTGAGGCGTCACCATTACCCGAAATTGGCCGCCTGACCGTGGGCGAGTTGATTTCAGCCCTAAAGGCAGGTTGGTTTGACTTCAAGGCCGCCCCCCTGTTCGGGATGTTTTTTACGGCTGTTTACGTGTTGGGGGGATGTTCCCTGATTGCACTGGGGGCCGGGACGGTGGCCTGGACGCTGGCGGTTTCACTGGGTTTTCCGCTGGTGGGCCCGTTTGCCGCCGTGGGCCTGTATGAAGTCAGCCGTAAACTGGAACGACAGGAACCTTTGATATGGCGGGATATACTGGGCGTGGTGGTGCGCGAAAGAACCCGCCAAATCCCGTGGATCGGGGCGATCGTGGTGATCTATTTTCTGATCTGGACCCTGCTGTCCCACATGATTTTTGCACTGATGCTTGGGCCATCGGCCCTGTTCAATTTCACGATATCGTTTGATCTGTTCCTGACCCCCCGTGGCCTGATGATGGTTGGGGTTGAACTGACCCTTGGGGCGATCATGGCGTTTATTTTGTTTTCAATAACTGTGGTCAGCCTGCCGTTGCTGTTGGAAAAGGAAATTGATTTCGTCACAGCAATGATCCTTAGCGTTCGCACGGTGCGGGCCAATCTGTTTGTTATGCTAATCTGGGCGGCAACGATTGCGGGGCTGATATTTGTCGCAATGATCCCGTTTTTATTGGGGCTGTTTGCGGTTTTGCCAATCCTTGGCCATACCACATGGCACCTATACCGGCGCGCCCTGTATTACCCGGTTTAACAGGCGAACAAAAAAAGGCCCCGGTGATCATGTGAACACCGGGGCCTTTCGAAATTCTGCGGTTGCTAAGGCCTAGGCCTTTCCGGCGTCTTTGCCGGGAACCGGTGATTTACTACCAGCTTGCAGCGGGTCATCCTGACGCTGAACAGTGCCTTCAAAATGCGCACCGCTTTCAATTGCGATCGTCTTGTGGATGATGTCACCTTCAACCCTTGCGGTTGATGTCAGGCGCACCTTCAGGCCACGAACGCGGCCAACAACGCGGCCATTCACCACAACATCGTCTGCGATGCATTCGCCTTTGACGGTGGCGCCTTCGCCAACTGTCAGTAGATGGGCGCGAATGTCGCCTTCTACGGTGCCTTCGATCTGAATGTCGCCGGTGGTTTTCAGGTTTCCGGTAATCACCAGATCTGCCGACAACTGTGATGCCGGTGGCTTGGCCTTGGGGGCGGATGGGGTGAATTCTGGGATAGGTGCTTTTTGTGCCACTTTGTCTGCCTTTGATTTTTCTTCATCACCCGATTTTTTCGGGCCGGGTTCGTTGATCCTGCTTTTAGAAAACATTTTTTGCTGCCTTAATAAAAGTCATCGGGTTCACGGCCTTACCAGAAACGCGGATTTCATAGTGAAGATGCGTCCCGGTAGAACGACCAGAGTTCCCCATAGCACCAATCTGTTCCCCGCGCGAGACCCTTTGGCCAACTTTTACGAGGATGTTAGATTGGTGTGCGTATCGGGTTTCGACCCCGAATTTGTGTTCGATCTTGACCAAACGCCCATACCCGGACGACCAGCCTGCGAATTTGACCACCCCATCGGCGGTTGCATAAATCGGCGTTCCATGGGCCGACGCAAAGTCAGTTCCCGAATGCTGGCGTCCCCACCGGGGGCCAAATCCGCTAGTGTAGCGGAACGAAGATTTAAGAGGTAGGGAAAATGGCGTTTGTTCCGCCGCGATCCGGTACATGTTCATCCGGTCCATTTTTTCCAGAATGGTGTTGGCCCGTAATCCATCTGCATCGGGGGCCTCGCCTCGGGTGGAAAATATCAGCGGCATCAGCGGCCCGCCCTGACCGGAATACCCCCGGCGCACGGTTGACAGGATTTGCTCAGTCGGCATGCCGGCGGCTTCGAACATTTTGTCCAGCGGGGCCAGTGACAGGCTGACCGCGTCTTCAAGCTGTGAAAAAATGCGGTCGTTCTTTTCAAACATCAGCTTTCGCTCAAGCTCCAGCTCGGATGCATAAGTGGTTGCTTTGGTTGCAACTTCTATCTGGGTGTCCCGTTGCCGTGCGGTGGTTGCAAGGGCTGCTGTCAGAAAATCAAGGGTGGTTTCGACATCACTGCTGCCCGATATTTCATCGGGCACAATGCCGCTGTCTTCCAGACGAACGGTCAGGGTATTGTTGTTTTCACGGGCGGCGTCCCGTTCTTTTCGGGTGCGGCTAAGGGTGGACTGGATGACTTCAATCCCGGTTTCCATTTCCTTGCGCCGGTCTTCACTTTTGAGCAGGGCCAACTGCATCAGTGAAATCTGTTCCAGGGCCACGTTAAAACGTTCCTGCGCCAATAACGATTCCGACGCCCGCAGGTCCCGTTCTGACGACAGATCATTCAGCCGCATTTCATACAGTAGCTGTTCGCGCTTGGCCTGATCACGCACGCTGCCGCTGCCAATGCTGTCCATAAGAAGAAAGGCGGTGGCAATAATTGACCAGCACACAAAAACCGCGCTGCCAGCCCAGGCCAAAATCTGGCTGCCTGATGTCAGGCGGACAAAGCGGGTTTCATTTTCTGACCGAAGAAACAGACGTTTCTCGGGAAAATACCGTTCAGCGACGGCCCTGATTTTTAAGATGACACGTTTTGCCAATTTTCCGCCCTTAACGCCCCACCCAAGCCTGAATGCCCGTCGGTATCCCCATATCACGACGTTCACGTGTGGTTTACAAATTGATTTGGGTCGCTGCAAGATATTTGCATGTGACATGTTGAACTTAGCTAAAATAGTTGAAAACAGGCAACTATACGCCGACTTAGCCATTATGCGCCGGGTTGGACGATGATCAGTTTTCCCACAAATGCTTGCAGTTCGGGTTGAATTCAGGGCCTAACTGACAGGGCAGGATATTTATGAACCGGCTGGCCGCATGGGGCCAGTAAATGGAACACCGAATGGACGACAACAATCACGATATTCCAAAGAAACGCCCCCGCCGGGTGCGCCACTTTGGCGTTTGGAAATTGCTAAGCATTCTGCTTTTGGGTGCTTTGTTGTTCATGATTGGCTTGTCCCTGACCGGGCAAAAAATGACGGCCCCTGACTGGTTGACTGCCCGCATTCAGGGGCAGGCAAATGCCAGCCTTGAAAACGGGCGCATTTCTATTGGCCGTTTGCAATTTCATGTGGATGAACGGGGGGTACCACGGGTTCTGATCGGAAATCTGGGGGTGTTTGATAATGGCGGGGGCGAAGTGGCCCGCCTGAACGATGTGGGCGTGGCCCTTTCGCTGCGATCCCTGCTTCGTGCCCGGTTGAAACCGGATGAAATTCGTCTGACCGGGGCGCAAATGACGTTGCGCCGCCGCCGGGATGGTCAGTTTGACCTGTCGTTCGGCGCAGGCTCGGCGGCCACGGGTACATTGCCGGGGGTGCTGGATTGGGTCGATCACGCCTTTGGCGTTGCGCCCCTTGATCAACTATCCCTGTTGGACGCCAACGGCCTGACGATCACCCTTGAAGACGCGCGTTCTGCCCGGTTGTGGCAAATGACAGAAGGCAGTATTCAGGTTAGAAGATCCCTGCAAGGTCTTGAAATGTCTTTAGGATTTGATATCTTTAATGGCACAGAAGAACTGGCACAGGCGATCATTGGCATCAGCACAAAAACTGATGATTCAAGTGCAACACTGGGAACTTCTTTTCAAAACGCCACCGCGCGGGATATTGCACTGCAATCCCCGATGCTTAGCTTTCTTGGGGTGTTGGATGCGCCAATTTCCGGGGCGTTGCGTGCGGAAATTGATGCGGGTGGTGCATTGCAATCCTTTGCCGGGACGCTGGAAATTGAAGGCGGCGTCCTAAGCCCCAGCCCCGGCGCGGCCCCTGTTCATTTTTCTTCGGCAAAATCCTATTTTGACTTTGATCCGGTTAATAACAAACTGGAATTTTCGCAAATATCTGTTGAATCGGAAACATTTTCTGCTTCGGCGCGCGGGCATGCCTATCTGAATGATTATCAGGAAGGCTGGCCATCGTCCCTGTTGGGGCAATTTGCCCTGTCCGATATTTCGGCCCAGCCACAGGGTTTTTACGATGCGCCGGTGCTGGTTTCCGAAGGTATCGTTGATTTTCGCATGCGTCTGGACCCGTTTTCGGTGGATATTGGACAGCTTGTTTTACAGCAAGGCGATGAAAAACTGGTTGCATCCGGGCGTATTGCCGCCCCCGCCGATGGCTGGCAGTTGGCCGGGGATATAAAAGTTAACAAAATTAGCCGTGACAGGTTGCTTACCCTGTGGCCCAGGCCATTTGCGCCAACGGTGCATGCCTGGATTGAAAAGAATGTATTACAGGCCCACCTGAGCGACATAAAAGCGGCCATTCGCATTAACCCTGGACAGGCCCCCCGGATGTTCTTTGGGTGGGATTTCAAAGATTCAACCGCCCGCTATCTGGTAGGCCAGCCTGTCGTGCAAAATGCCGGCGGTTACGGCCTGATAGATGGCGATGTTTTCACGTTGGTTTTTGAAACTGGCACAGTTTTGGCCCCCACGGGCGGTAACGCCGATATAAGCGGAACAATCGTGCAGGTACCAAATGTGCGTGTCCTGCCTGCCACATTAAAGGTTGGTCTAAGCGCAAAATCATCCGCCACAGCGGCCCTGTCCCTGCTGAACACACGGCCCTTTGATGTATTGAAAGACAGCCCCTATGGCCCCGACCTTGCCAAGGGTGACGTCGCCATTACAGGCGATATTGAATTTGCCATTAAAAAGAAAATCACAAAAACTGATGTCAGTTATACCCTGAACGGCGTCCTTGGGCAGGTTAGCTCGGACAAGCTGGTGCCGGGGCGTGACCTGTCGGCCAGACGGCTGGAATTGGTTGCCAATAATGATTCTGTTGAAATCTCCGGCCCTGCACGATTGGGGCAGGTGGCCACCAATATCGTCTGGCATAAAGAACTTGCGGCTGAATTTTTGGGTAAAAGCAATGTCAGTGGAACGGTTGAACTTAGCGCCGACTTTGTGCGTGAGTTTCAGATTGGCCTGCCCGATGGTGCGGTCACTGGCCGCGGTCTTGCGCGCTTCAACCTTGATCTGAACACTGGCAAAGACACCCGGTTTTCCCTGTCATCCGATATGAACCGGGTTGGTTTGGCGATCAGTCAGATCGGCTGGTCCAAACCCAAAAACGCCACTGGTAAGTTAAAGGTGACGGGTAGTTTGGGTGAAACGCCAAAAATTGATTTGCTGGAAATCGCCGCCAGCGGCCTGAACGCGCAGGGCGGGCGTGTCAGTATTGGCAATGACGGATCAATGGAACTGGTGACGTTTGCGCGGGTTCGGGTTGGGGAATGGCTGGATGCACCGGTGGTATTGCGGGGTCGTGGCGCGGGGCGGGTTCCCGGTATTGAACTGCCCGGCGGTATGTTCGACATCCGTAAAACCGCCTTTGGTGGTGACAGCAGCGGCGCCAGCGGCGAAGGCGGGCCGATATCGCTTAATCTGGACCGGGTGATCGTGTCCGAAGGCATGTCACTGACCCACTTCGTTGGTGAACTTGACAGCGGCGGCGGCATGTCCGGGCGTTTTGAGGCCCGGATGAATGGCAATACCCCCCTTGTCGGGCAACTGGTGGCCATGGAAAACGGCACCGCCGTCAGTATCCAAAGTGAAAATGCGGGCGGCATTTTGCGCGATGCAGGCACCCTGAACTACGCAAACAAAGGTCACATGGTTCTGACCCTGCAACCGCAAAAGAAAGAAGGCGTTTACCTTGGCGAAATGCTGATCACCAACACGAAGGTAAAGGATGCACCGGGCCTGACGGACCTGCTATCGGCCATTTCCATTATTGGATTGCTTGACCAGATGAGTGGGGAAGGCATTTCTTTTGATGAGGTAAAGGCCAGTTTTCGCCTGACGCCAAAATTCGTGCATCTGACCCGTTCCAGCGCGGTTGGCCCGTCCCTTGGGGTGTCGATGGATGGTGTTTATAATCTGACGAATTCCCAGATCGATATGCAGGGGGTGGTGTCGCCGGTTTATTTCCTGAATGGGATAGGTCAGTTGGTTTCGCGCGAAGGTGAGGGCTTGTTTGGTTTCAATTTTCGCTTTACCGGGACCAGTGACGAACCCGTTGTGTCGGTTAACCCCCTGTCCATCCTGACGCCCGGAATATTTCGTGATATTTTCCGGGCCCCACCACCAAAGATAACTGAATGAAACTGTCTGATTTTGATTTTGACCTGCCCGAAGATCTGATTGCGACGCGCCCGGCGCGCCCTCGCAGTGCGTCCAAAATGCTGGTGGCGACAGCCGATCAGATCACCGATGCCCATGCCTATGATCTGGTGGATTTCCTGCAACCCGGTGATCGGCTGGTGCTGAATGATACCCGCGTCATCCCGGCACGCCTGTCGGGGCGGCGCTGGCGCGGGCAGGGGGGTGAACAAACCAGCGCCGCCATTGGCGTGACCCTGCTTGAGCCCGCCCCCGGCGGCCTGTGGCGCGCCCTGATAAAGCCCCTAAAAAAGATACGCGAAGGCGAAAAAGTCGTGTTTAGCGACGCCCTGCACGCAACCCTTGAAGGCAAAGACGACGGTATCGGCCTGTTGCGCTTTAATGTGGGTGGGGATGCCTTTGATCAGGCCCTGCAATCCACCGGGGCCATGCCCTTGCCCCCCTATATTGCGGCCAAGCGGGCGTCTGACAGTCAGGATTTTGTGGATTATCAAACTGTTTGGGCGCGCCATTCGGGGGCGGTTGCGGCGCCGACGGCGTCGCTTCATTTTGATGATGAACTGCTGGAAAAACTGCGTGCAAAGGGGGTCGGGTTTTCCCATGTGACCCTGCATGTGGGGGCGGGGACCTTCCTGCCGGTTAAGGTTGATGATATTTCCAAACATAAAATGCACGCCGAATGGGGGCACGTTGGCGCGCAGGCGGCAGACCAGATCAACCAGGCACGGGCACAGGGCGGGCGCATCATCCCGGTTGGCACCACCGCCCTGCGTCTGATTGAAACGGCCACCGGTGAAGATGGCACGGTTCAGCCATGGCAGGGCAGCACCGATATTTTCATATCCCCCGGTTATGAATTTCGCGTCACTGACGCGCTGATCACCAATTTCCACCTGCCCAAATCCACCCTGATGATGTTGGTGTCTGCCCTGATGGGGGTCGGGCGAATTCGCGATATCTATTCCCACGCGATCACGCATAAGTATCGGTTTTTTTCCTATGGGGATGCATCACTTTTGCTACCTTTGGCCAAACGCGACCAATAGCAGTCGTTTCCACGCGATATCATCGCAAAAAGCCCGGCTAAGCTGGCCCCATGTTCGATCAAGGGTCACGAAATGCTGGAAGTTCTGAAATCATCCTGGGCGTTGCTGTTGGGCATTCTGTTGCTGATGGTTGGCAACGGATTGCAGGGGTCGTTACTGGGGGTGCGCGGCGGGATTGAAGGGTTTTCCACCCTTGAAATTTCTGTGGTGATGTCGGGCTATTTCGCCGGCTTTTTTGGTGGTTCGCGCATGGCCCCGGATCTGATCCGCCGGGTTGGGCATGTGCGGGTTTTTGCCGCCCTTGGATCACTTATATCTGCGGCGCTGATCCTGTTCCCGGTGGTTACTGAGCCATGGGCCTGGACGCTGCTGCGGGTCATACTGGGGTTCTGCTTTTCCGGGGTTTATGTAACGGCTGAAAGCTGGCTGAATAA
>DAOURA010000213.1 GCA_030625325.1 Marinosulfonomonas sp. | reverse complement strand
ATCAGGGCGATTGTTTCGCGGTGGTCTTCATGTAAAAGTTGCGCCATACGGCGTGAAAATTCCATCATTTTGTGCCTTCCAAAGGGTCGGACCCTTGTGAATTACCTATTTAAGTACCATAATACCATTATAGCGAAACAATCAAGGGGAACTGGACCTGTGAAACTGGATCTTTCGGGGCGTCGGGCAATTGTAACTGGTGGTGCGCGCGGTATTGGGCGCACGATTGCACAGAAATTGGCGGACGCGGGGGCGCAGGTTTTTGCGATTGATGTGTCGCTGCCTGATGATGGCGATACCAGTGAAATCAGTTTTCACACCGCCGACATCAGTGATGCCGCCGCTGTTGACGCCGCCATTGCTGAAATTGGTGGCCCGGTTTCGATCTTGGTCAATAACGCCGGTATCACCCGGGACCGCACCCTGATGAAGATGTCACAGGACGAATGGCAAAGCGTTATCAACGTCAATCTGACCGGTGCCTTTAACATGATCCACGCGACCGCCCCCCATATGGTTGGCGCTGAAGGCGCATCAATTATCAACATCACGTCGATCAACGGTATCCGTGGCAAGGTGGGGCAGGGTAACTACGCCGCGTCCAAGGCCGGGCTGATCGGGCTTAGCAAATCCGCCGCGCGCGAACTGGGGCGCAAGGGCATCACCGTTAACGCCGTCGCGCCGGGTATGGTGATGACTGAAATGGCGCGCGCGTTGCCTGCGGAAATACTGGACCGGGCACTGGGTGAAACGGCGCTGAACAAACTGGCTGATCCGGACGATATTGCGGCGGCGGTTGTTTTTCTGGCCTCAGACGCGGCGCGTATGATCACCGGGCAGGTGTTGCAGGTGGACGCGGGTCAGTTGATCTAAAGCTTGCGGATCAAAAGCAGCGCAAACACCCCAAAAGATACCGCACCAATCGCCCCGGCGATGGCCCCGATGCTTATCAGCAACGGCGCGTTCATAACGATACCGGCAGAACAAAAAACCAGTGCGCCAAAGTGTGCCACGGTGTGAATGTTCAGTGGTGTTTGCGCCGTTAGTTCAGACATCAACGCCGGTTTGCCGGAATTGCCCGCCGCATGCATGGACGCCAGAAACGGCATGATGCGCTGTAAAATCCCCATCAGGAACGTTAATTGCCAGCCGGCCAGCGTCAAAAACCCAAACAGTGTTATCCCGTTTGGAATTGGCGCCCCGGCCAGCACGACAGCTCCGACAAGCATACCAATAGCCAGCAACGCCCAGGACGTGCGAATGATAATAAACGATGGCCCCAGACGCTTGCGCATCCGGGATTGTAATGCGCCCCGCATCATCCAAAGGTAGCTGCCACTGGCCCCAAGGCCACAGGCGGCGGCCAGTATCATAACCGCCCAGACACCCGTGATCAGGGCAACCAGCGCCAGACCAACCGCGCCCCCCAGCAGTGAAAATTCAACCCACCCAAGGCGCGCGGGCAGGGCGCGTGACAGGGCGAACATCGGTATCAAAATAGGGCTGAACCCAAAGATCAGCGCCCCCATAAACCCAAACGTTGCCAGCACCATATGGCCGACCGCAAAGGATTGGTGGTTTTCCAGAAACCCCATATCCAGATCGAAAATCAGGATCACGGCAAGGGTGACAAACCCGGCCAAAGCCACCAGTGACAACCAGCCATGGGCCGCCACAATCGGCAGGCTGCCAGCCCGGCGCAGATTGTCTGCCGTTAAAACAGCAAAAAGCAACAAACCCGCACTAACCGCGCCCCCGCCCAGATACAGCGCAATCGCCGGACCCTGTGCCATGCCATAGGCCAACACAGCCGTGCCCGGCGCAAACAGCCAGAAACAAAGACGTGCGGGCCAGACATGGACAAGCGGCTGGCGTGTTGCCACCGGCAACAGTTGAAACGCCGCGCCCATGGCTGTCATTGCCAGAACACCAAGGGTTGCCAGATGAATGGCCGACAGCACCAGCCCCGGACCGCCGGTAAATGTGGGCACGTCTTGGGCCGCGAAAAACAGCACGATCCAGAACAGAATGTGAAACACCGTTGCCGTGGCGAAAAACCGAAACGGAATTGATGCAGGCAGCAGCCGGTCCTTGGCCCCACCCAGAAACAGGGCTGCGCTACTCATGGTTTACGCCTCAGGATCAGGCGAACTTCACCAAGGTCACCACCGGGCACAATTCTGTGGCCCCAGCCCCGTTCGGCCAGTTCAGGGTACAGGTAAATCGGCGCGCAAAAGTGATGCACAATCATCGGCCCGTCACCGGTGGTTTTTTCAATTTGTTGCAGGATCGCGACCATGGGTTCAGGGGCCTCCAGCCCGCGTACATCAATGTGCAGCCCGTCGTCGGCCTGCCAGACCTTACCAATGGTTTCTTCTTCAACCATTCGCCAGCTCTTTCGCCAGCCTTGCCGCAATTGCCGAGATTGACAGCCTGCGGTAATGGGCGCCGGTTGATGTTGTGCGCTGTGGCGATACGGATTTTTGCACCAGCTTACTAAGGGCGGTGAAAAAGGCGTCGCGGTCGTCTTCTGCTGTCATATCGGGCACATCCACCATAACCGGGCAGGAATTTGTGCCAGTGACCGCCACACGAAACCGGGTGATGCCGGTGTCCGGGTG
>DAOURA010000065.1 GCA_030625325.1 Marinosulfonomonas sp. | reverse complement strand
AAGTAGTTTCGCAGGTTTTGGGGGCTGTCTGCCCCCCTTGCCCCAGGGGGCAATTCCCCCCGAGGATATTTTGACCAATTCGAAAAGGGTTTATGATGCTTATGCGCCTTGATCATCTGGCGGTGTCGGCCAGCACATTGGCGCAGGGTGTGGCCTATGTTGAGGATGTTCTGGGGGTATCACTGGACGGGGGTGGTCAGCACCCGCATATGGGCACCCATAATCGCCTGTTGTCCCTTGGGCCTGAAATTTATCTGGAAGTGATTGCGATTGATCCGGCGGGGGCTGTGCCGGGGCGGGCGCGCTGGTTTGATCTGGATAATTTTGCAGGTGCGCCGCGTCTGACCAACTGGATTGCGCAATGTGATGATCTGAGCGGGGCGTTGGCGGCCATGCCGGCGGTGGATGTTGATGTGTTGGATCTGGAGCGTGGTGATCTGCGCTGGCAAATGGCGGTTCCTGCGGATGGCTGTGTGCCGTTTGACGGGGCCTGTCCGGCGCTAATTTCATGGGGCGGAACGGCGCACCCGGCGGGGCGTCTGCATGACCATGGTTGCCGGTTGCAGGAATTGTTGATTTTTCATCCAGAGGCGGATGCGTTGCGCGGGGTTTTGGCGCCGGTGATGGATATGTCAGGTGTCAGGGTTCAGGTGGCTGAGGCTGTGGGTTTTGAGGCCCATATCAGCACGCCGTCGGGGGCAAAGGTTTTGCGTTAGACACGTTTGGCGTAAAAATTTTCGTGATCCACCCTGACACCCCGGCCCAAAACCGTTAAGACGCCCGGTATGTCCATTTGGTCCCGCATATCTGATGCCCTGTCGGCCCTGAGCAAGGGCGAACCCCTGTCGGCGGTTTTTGAACAGCTGCGCACCCCACCCCAGCGCACGGTTGGTTTTGCCATCGCGGTGATCGCGTTGAGCGCCAAGATGGCCAAGGCCGACGGGCAGGTGACGCGCGATGAGGTCACGGCCTTTCGCGAGGTGTTTCACATACCACCCAGTGAGGAAAAGAATGCAGCGCGGGTGTTTAATCTGGCCCGGCAGGATGTGGCCGGGTTTGAAGAATATGCGACCCGGATCGTGGCGATGTTTTCCAGTGTTGACGCCACCCTGTGTGATTTGATGGAGGGGTTGTTTCATATCGCCCTTGCAGATGGTGAATATCACCCCGCCGAGGACGAATTTCTTGAGCGGGTGGCGGAAATTTTCGGGTTGAATAACATGCAGTTTCGCAGCCTGCGCACCCGGTTTGTGCCAGACGCAGAGCCTGATCCCTATCAGGTGTTGGGCCTGCCCCATGACGCGTCTGCGCAGGACGTGCGAAGTGCCTGGCGCCAGATGGTGCGCGAAAGCCACCCTGACCGAATGGTGGCCCGTGGCGTACCCAAAGAGATGATCAAAATGGCCGAAAAGCGTCTGATTGCGGTGAACCGCGCCTATGAGGAAATACGCGAGGCCGTCGGTTAATGCGCATCGCCACCTACAACGTTGAATGGTTTAATGCGTTGTTTGATGATGATGACAATTTGCTGGCGGATGGAAGCTGGTCAAAGCGCCATGATGTGACCCGGGCGGACCAGTTGGCGGCGCTGGGGATTGTGTTTAACGCGATTGACGCCGATGGGGTGATGATTATTGAGGCCCCGGACGCCAATCGGCGCAAGTCAACGGTTAAGGCGCTGGAAAATTTCGCGAAATTTTTTGGGCTGCGGGCGCGCAAGGCTTTGATTGGGTTTGCCAACCACACCCAGCAGGAAATTGCGTTTCTGTATGACCCCGATCGTATGGCCGCCAGCCATGACCCGCAGGGTGAACAAACCGGCAAGCACGGGGCCAGTGGCGCGCCGCGCTTTGACGGGGCGTTCAGGTATGATCTGGATCTGGACCGCACACCCGAGGTCGTGCGGTTTTCCAAGCCACCGCTGGAAGTTTCGTTAACGATGAAGTCGGGCCAGATGTTACGTCTGATCGGGGTGCACATAAAATCCAAGGCCCCGTATGGTGCTGAGGGGCGTAAGGAGATTATGCGCCTTTCAATTGAAAACCGGCGCAAGCAACTGGCCCAGAGCATCTGGCTGCGCCACCGGGTTGAACACCATCTTGGGGCCGGGGAAAGTGTGATTGTTCTGGGGGATTTCAACGATGGTCCGGGGCTGGATGAATATGAAAAGCTGTTCGGTCGCTCCAGCGTTGAAGTGGTGTTGGGCGACGGCGGGCAGGCGGATGGCGGGCAGACCAACCTGTTTGACCCCCATGCTGACATGGCCCTGAGGCGCAAAATTGGGGCATCCCCCACCACGTCACGGTTTTATATTGCCAGTCAGGATCGCTATATGCAGGCGCTGCTGGACTATATCATGGTGTCGCCCGATTTGGTGGCCCGTGGTGCAAAATGGCGGATATGGCACCCCTTTGATGACCCGGCCTGTTATCGCACGCCCGAGTTATGTTCGGCCTTGCTGAGCGCATCGGATCATTTTCCGGTGACGATTGATCTGGATATCTGACCTTAAAATCCGGGGGTGGATCGCCTATGTTGGGTTTATGAAACATTTATTGGGATTAAGTTTTGTGCTGGCCCTTGGGGTGTCGCCGCTGGCAGCACAGGACGCAAAAGACGATATGTCAGAGGGCATGAGCCTGCTGCAACAGGGAACACGCCTGCTGTTTGAAGGGCTGATGAAGGAAATGGGGCCAGTTATGCTGGAATTTCAGGGGCAGGTGATTGATCTGAGCCTGTACCATCTGCCGGAAATTTTGCCCAATGGCGATATCATTATTCGCCGTAAGCTGCCGGTTGATGAGCCTGTTGAGGGTGAAATTGATCTGTAGGCCTGTGCGTTGCCCGGTGTTGTGGGGGGCGGGTGCCTCCGGCGGGGATATTTATGGCCAATTCGAGGGGGCTATTTTTCGCGTGCCGGCAGGATGAGGGATTGCGCCCCAAGGGAGTTTGCCAGCGCCTGAAAGCGTGATTGTGCCACTTCGCCAAACAGGATTTGGCCCTGTTTGGTCAGGGTGAGGGTTAGTATTTTCTTTTTGGGCTGCCATTTTAGCTGGGCCAGGGTTTCAGGGGCCTCAACCGTAAACATTGAGCCAAAGCGCATCGCCCTGCCCACAGTTTCGGCCTGTAGAATTGATTTTTCGTCGATTAGCTCAAACAGGTCGGAAAAGCGGGTTCCGGTTCGGTTGTTCTTATAGCGGTGCAGCAGGGCCAGCCCCAACCAGATACGTTCCTGATGGGTCAGGCCGCCCAGGTTGGCGCGGGTGGCGTTGTCAAAACATACCTCTGCGCGATAGTCGGGGTGGGCGCGCCATGTGACGTCATGGAGCAGGCAGGCGGCTTTTATCAGGCGTTTTGTGGCCGGGTTTTCGCCCTTGAACACCGGTGCGATGAAATTGTTCAGGATACGCCCGAAACCGGGGCGGCGACCGTCTTTGGCTTCGGCAAAACGGCAGGCTTCGATCAGGGGGTCACGTTTGCGGATGCGGTCGGGCATTTGTTCGTACAGCATGCCTTCGCGGATGCCATAGCTGGAAATGGCGATTTCTTTGGGGCGGAAGGTTTTCACCAGATGTGACAGCACCACCGAGGCCGTGGGCACCAGTGACATCCGGGCTTCGGATGTTGAGGTGCGCGCGCGCAGGTCCGCCAAATCGTTTTCTTTGATCCATTTCAGGGTGTCGCGCACCGCCTTGGGGGTCATGCGGTATTCGTGCAGCACATGCAGCGGGTAACCGCGCCTTTCCATGTCAAGCCGGGCGATGGCGCGCCAACTGCCGCCCACAAGGAACAGACGCTTGTGGTCAGTGCCGACCTGTTGGGCCAGATCATTCATCACAGTTTTGATGTGGGCATTCAGGGCCCGTTTGCCGCCCTTCAGGGTTTGCAGGCGCAGCGGGCCAAGGGGGGATGTGACGCGCGCGCCGACCTGCCCGCCGCCAACCACCGCCAGTTCCATGGATGAACCACCAATGTCGCAGACCAGACCTTTGGCCTCGGGCCAGCCAAGCAGCACGCCTTGTGCTGTCAGGCGGGCCTCTTCCTGACCATCGACCACCCATAGTTTCAGGCCGGTTTCGGCTAGAACCTGGGCGACGAAATCGGGGCCATCGCTTGCCTCGCGCACGGCGGCGGTGGCAACGGCGGCCAGCGGGGCAAGGCCCATGCCGTTGGCCAGCAGTTGAAAACGTTTAATCGCCGACAGGGCGCGGGCGCGGCCCTTGGGGTTTAGTTTGCCGGTCTGGGCAAGTTTTGCACCCAAGGCGCACATGATTTTTTCGTTATAAAAATATGCCGGGCTGCGGGCGGCCCCGTCAAAGACCACCATTCGAACAGAGTTAGAGCCCACATCCACAACCCCAACCCGTGACAGGGCCCGCGCCGCCGGGTCCTGAAACAGCGGGCGGCCAAAGGGACCGGGATCGGTTGTTTGTTTATCGGTGGGGGCGTGCATTGCCTGTGTGGTTCCTTTTGCTGTCGGGTTTGTGGGGGTGGCTTAGTCCCGGGAATGGGTCAGTTCAGGCACATCTGATGCCCCGGCAGAGCCGCGCCCGGAAAGCGACGGGTATTCCATGAAAAACCGGTGACAGTTAAAGGGGTGTTCGGTCTGGCTGGTGTCGGCACGCAGGTATTTTCCGCTTGGGCCAAGGACCCAGCTTTGGGCTTCGTCGGCAAGGTTGGCGGCCATGATCTGACTGACGATCTGGGCCTTAACGGTGGCGTTTTTGATCTGCACCAGCGTTTCAACCCGGCGCACAAGATTGCGGCCCATCCAGTCGGCCGAAGAAATAAACACATTGGCCTTTTTAGAGGGCAGGCCGTGGCCGTTGCCAAAGCAAACGATGCGCGAATGTTCCAGAAAACGCCCGATGATGGATTTAACACGGATGTTTTCGGACAGCCCCTTAATGCCGGGGCGCAGGCCACAGATGCCGCGCACCACCAGATTGATTTTCACGCCCTTTTGGCTGGCGCTGTAAAGGGCATCGATCACATCCGCATCGACGATTGAATTCATCTTGGCCCAGATTTCCGCAGGGCGGCCCTGGGTTGCGTATTCGGCCTCTTTTTCGATTTGGCCAATCAGGGTTGTTTTCAGGTTCAGCGGGGAAATGGACAGGTTTTCCAGCCCTACGGGGGCGGCGTTTCCAGACAGGTAATTAAAGACCTTGGTGGCGTCGCGCCCAAGGGCCTTGTCGCAGGTGAACAGGCTAAGGTCCGTATAAATACGCGCGGTTTCAGGGTGGTAATTGCCGGTGCCATAGTGGGTGTAGGTGACCAGTTTGCCGTTTTCGCGGCGCACGACCGTACTGATCTTGGCGTGTGTTTTATAGTTGATAAACCCGTACACAACATGGGCGCCGGCCCGTTCAAGGCGGCGCGACTGACGGATATTCGCAGCCTCATCAAAGCGCGCCTTTAGTTCCACAAGGGCGGTGACAGATTTGCCGTTTTCGGCCGCTTCGCACAGGGCGGACACGATCGGGCTGTCGCGCGATGTTCTATAAAACGTCTGTTTAATGGCCAGCACGTCCGGGTCATTGGCGGCCTGTTTCAGGAAACGCACAACCATATCAAAGGTTTCGTAGGGGTGGTGCAGCAACATGTCCTTTTGGCGGATCGCGGCGAACATGTCGCCTTCGAAATCCTGCACCCGTTCCGGAACGCGCGGGGCAAAGGGTTTCCATTGCAGGTCTGGCCGGTTGTCCAGCACCAGTTCTTTCAGGTCGGCCATGCCCAGCATGCCGTGAACTTCGACAATCTGGTCTTCTTTGGTGTGCAGTTCGTGCATGATGGTTTTGCGCAGGCTGTTTGGGGCGCCTGCACTGATTTTCAGGCGAACCACTTCGCCACGCCGGCGCCGTTTCAGGGCGACTTCAAATTCGCGCACAAGGTCTTCGGCTTCGTCTTCGACTTCAAGATCGCTGTCGCGCAGCACACGAAAGGCACAGTTGCCAACCGTGCGATAACCCGGAAACAGGGCCCCCAGATGGATCAGCAGCATTTCTTCCATTGGCAGGAAACGTTGCTTGCCGTTGCGGGTTGGCAGGGCGACAAACCGGTCAATCTGGTTGGGGATCGGTAGCAGCGCCTGAAGGGGCTTTTTGTCGGATTTTCGTTCCAGTTGCAGGGCTAGAACAAACCCGGTGTTGGGGATAAACGGAAACGGGTGCGCCGGGTCAATGGCCAGCGGCGACAGAATTGGAAAGACCTGCCCAAGAAAGGTTTTTTCAAGGTGGGTTATGTCAATGGCATCAAGCTGATCGCGCGAGCACAGCACGATCCCTTCGGCTTGCAGTTCATCACGAACCATATCCCAGGTTTCTTGTTGGGCCTGCATCAGATCGCGTGCGTCTTTGTTGATCAGAACAAGTTGCTCGGCCGGTGTCAGGCCGTCGGTGGCCGGGGTGGTGTTGCCACTGCGCGCCAGTTCGCGCAGACCCGCCACGCGCACCGTATAAAATTCGTCCAGATTGGTGGCTGAAATAGACAGGAACCGCAGCCGTTCCAGCAGTGGCACCCGGATATTCCCGGCCTCTTCCAGCACGCGCCAGTTGAAGGCAAGCCAGCTTAGCTCACGATTAAAGAAACGACCGGGGCCGTTGCGCTTGGCGGCGGGCATTTTCACCGGATCGGCGAAGGGGGCTTCTAAAAAATTTGCGTTATTCATGGGTCTGGATATCTATGAAAGGTATGGCCGTATTATGGTGCATCATGCGTCGGTCTGGGACAGGTTGTCCAGAATTTGCGCGCCAAGGCGGCGGGTGATGGGGCTGCGTTGTTCAAGGGCCGCATTATCAAGGGCTGTGACCAGCCGCCCGGCGGTGTCAAAGCTGCGCTCCATCCTGGGGGCCAGATAGCTGATGACATTGGCGGCCACATCGATCTGACGATCGGCAAACAGTTTCACCAGAACAGCCGCCAACAGGGCGTCGTCGGGTGGGGTCAGGGCCACCAGCGCACTGCCCTGCACCCGGCTTTTCAGGTCGGGCAGGGACAGGGGCCATGTGGCCGGATCACTTTGGCCGGTCAGCAACAATCGCCCGCCTTCGGCCAGTGCCAGATTGTGCAGGTGAAACAGGGCCTGTTCAATGTCGGGGTTGCCGGCGATTTGTTCAATGTCTTCAACCGCGATGCGTGGTGTTTTAGTCACCAGTGCTGCAACTGTTTCAGTGGCCAGCTTGCGGGCTGAAATCACCTGCGCCCCGGCGTCGGTGGCCCAGACATGGGCCAGATGTGTTTTGCCTGAGTGGGCAGGGCCGATCAGCACCATTTTTTGCCCCGGCCAGTCGGCCCAGCCATCAATTGCCGCCACAGCCGCCCTGTTGGCCGGTGAGACAAAGAAATCATCACGCCCAAGTGCCCGGCGAACGGGCAGGTCAAAGGTAAGTTGCTGGCCCATGTGTTAGTCTTTCGAAGTTCCCGAAGTTCCCTGATAAAGGCGACTGTCCTGATAACGCCCAAGGGCAAAGCGAACCAACACGCCGATGGTTGCCGCCATTGGTACGGCGACCAGCAGGCCAACAAAGCCAAACAGCGCGCCAAAAACTGACAGGGCAAATATCAGCCAGACCGGGTGCAGGCCAACGCTGTTGCCGACAAGTTTCGGGGTTAAAATGTTACCTTCCAGAAACTGCCCGGCAAAGAAAATGGCGGCCACCGCGCCAAGCCAGACCCATTCACCCCAGAACTGAAACAGCGCCAGCCCAAAGGCCAGCACACCACCAACCAGCGCGCCGATATAGGGAATGAATGAAATCAACCCGGCGACAACGCCGACCACAAGGCCAAATTGCAGCCCGACAAACATCAGGGCCAGCCCGTAATAGGCCCCCAGTATCAGTACCACAGTGCCCTGACCGCGGATGAAGGACGCAAGGGTTTTGTTTATGTCGCGCGCCAGTTCGCGGATGACGGGTGCGTGATCGCGCGGCAAAAGGCGGTCAATTTCAAGGACCATCCTGTCCCAGTCCATCAGCAGATAAAACGTGATGACCGGCACCAAAACCAGAAGGACAATAATATTCACCACCCCCAGGGCCGACGACACCAGCCCGTTCAGCAACTGACCGCCCTTGGATTGGATTGTGTCGGCAATTGAAGCCAGCGACTGGCTTAGCTGACTGTCGGAATCCAGAAGTTCGGGAAAGCGTTCGGTCAGGGCGGCCCTGAAGTCCTGGGTCAGCTGTGGGGCGATATCAACCAGACCGATCAATTGTTGCACCAGTGCGGGCACCACAAGCAGGGCCGCCAGAATAAACGCAACCCCGGAGATGATGGTGATTGTTATTGTTGCCAGCGCCCGGCTAAAGCCAATTTTTTCCAGCCTGTCGGCGATTGGATCCAGACAGTAGGCGACTGCGCCACCCAGTATAAAAGGCAACAATACATCGCCCAGCAGCCACAGCACCACAAAGAACACCGTGCCTGCGATGCCCCAACGTTTCCATTGATCTTTGACGGGAAGGCCCATGAAATATCTCCTTTGTACTGATATCGCCGCTTGCACGGGGCAGATCAAGCCCTGTCCTGTGATGTTGCGCCGCACGTTGTGCGGCGCGGGGCCTCCGGCGGGAGTATTTTTGCAAAGAAAAAGCGATGATGGTGTGTGCGATTTGGGTAATGTGCAAAGCATGCGTTGCCAGCGTGCGGGGGATGGCTTAGACGAAATATCTGACATTAAAATTGTAAAAGGCCCGCCCAGATATGCGTCTTTCCCGTTATTTCCTTCCCGTTCTCAAAGAAACCCCGTCTGAGGCGCAGATCGTCAGCCACCGCTATATGCTGCGTGCTGGGATGATCAAGCAATCAAGTGCGGGCATTTATTCGTGGCTGCCGCTGGGGTTTAAGGTTCTTAAAAAGATCGAGAACATTGTTCACGAAGAACAGATACGCGCCGGGCATATTCCGATGCTGATGCCGACGTTGCAGTCGGCGGATTTATGGCGTGAAAGTGGGCGGTATGATGATTACGGCGAAGAGATGCTGCGCATCACTGACCGGCATGGGCGTGACATGTTATATGGTCCGACCAACGAAGAACTGATCACCGATATTTTCCGCAGCCATGTGGGCAGTTACAAAGACCTGCCGATGACGCTCTATCATATTCAGTGGAAGTTCCGCGATGAAATCCGGCCACGTTTCGGGGTGATGCGCGGGCGCGAGTTTCTGATGAAAGACGGTTATAATTTTGACGTTGATTATGAAAGTGCGATGCATGCCTATAATCGCCATATGGTCAGTTATCTGCGCACCTATGAACGCATGGGGTTAAAGGCCATTCCAATGCGCGCCGACAGCGGGCCAATTGGTGGGGATGATACCCATGAATTTCTGGTGCTGGCCGATACCGGTGAATCCGAGGTGTTTTTTGACAGCGCCATCAGTGACATGACACTGGGCGATCGGGCCGTTGATTTTGACAGCCGGGATGATTGCGCGGCCGTGGTCAACGAATGGACAACACCCTATGCGCGCACCGACGAAACCCACGATGAGGCGCTTTATAACGCCATTCCTGAGGAACGGCGCAGGACATCGCGCGCCATTGAGGTTGGGCAGATATTCTATTTCGGCACCAAGTATTCCGATGCCATGGGCGCCACGGTGTCCAACAATCAGGGGGAACAGGTGCCGGTGCATATGGGCAGCCACGGTATTGGTGTGTCCCGTCTGTTGGGCGCAATCATTGAGGCGAGCCACGACGACAAGGGCATCATCTGGCCCGAGGGCGTGACGCCGTTTCATTGCGGTATCGTCAATCTGCGTCAGGGGGATGACGCCTGTGACGGGGCCTGTGAAAACCTATACGCCGCACTGACGGCTGCCGGGCTTGAGCCACTGTATGATGACCGCAAGGAACGGGCAGGGGCCAAGTTTGCCGGGATGGATCTGATCGGCCTGCCATGGCGCATTACGGTTGGTCCGCGCGGTGTGAAAAACGGTGTTGTGGAACTGACCAGCCGGCGCACGGGTGAAAGCGAAGACCTTAGCGCCGAGGCGGCGGTGGCACGGATTGTTGAAATTTATGCAGGTATCTGAGGCGCTGAAACCTTTGGTTTACCCTGTGTCAGCCTGCCTGAAGTAACGGGTTCTGCTTGACCCTGAATGCCATTCACAGCAGGGTTGACCCAATAAATATAGGAATAAGCCTTGGCCACCCGGACCCCCCCGTTTTCCCGTTTTGAATGGATGATCGCATGGCGTTACCTGCGGGCGCGCCGTTCCGATGGTGGTGTGTCAGTGATGACATGGATTTCGCTGATCGGGATCACGTTGGCGGTGTTTGCACTGATTGCGACGATGGCGGTGCGCGCCGGGTTTCGGGGCGAATTTGTTGATACGATCCTTGGGGCAAACGCCCATGTGACGGTTTATAACGCGCTCTACACCGATGAATATGGCCGCCAGACCAATGCCATTCCTGACTATGTTGAAATGGCGGCGAACCTTGGCAAAGTTGCCGGCGTAACCCGCGCCGCCCCCCTGATACGGGGGCAGGTGATGGCCAATAAGCGCGACAGCACCACCGGGGTTGAGGTGCTGGGTATCTCGGCCAGCGATATTATGGGTATCCCGCGCGTTGCCGGGCCAGAGGAATTTCTGGGGGATCTGGGGCGCTTTGGCCAAGGTATCGCCATTGGGTCAGGGGTGGCGCGCCAGTTGAATGTCACTATCGGGGACCGGATTAAGTTAATTTCACCCAATGGGATGAAGACCGCCTTTGGGACCAGCCCGCGGGTAAACGCCTATGAGGTGGTCTATATCTTTACCGCCGGGCGTTATGACATTGATCGCACCCGGGTTTATATGCCGTTTGCTGAGGCGCAAAGCTATTTCAACCGCGAAGGTGTTGCCGATGAGATCGAAGTCATGGTGCAGGAGCCAGAGGCGGTTGATGATCTGA
>DAOURA010000067.1 GCA_030625325.1 Marinosulfonomonas sp. | reverse complement strand
GTTCTCGCAAATTCAACTGTGAATATAAATTGACCAAAATAATCCATATGCTATTCATTTTTGTATGGATGAAAATATTGGATCACTTGACTGGGCTTTAATTCAGTCCTTCTGCGCTGTGGCTGAACAAGGGTCCCTTTCGGCCGCTGCGCGTAAACTGGGCCTAAGTCAGCCAACCCTTGGCCGTCATATAAAGACGATTGAACAGACATTGGGGGTAGAGCTTTTTCACCGCAAGCCCCGTGGGCTGGCGCTAACCCATGCGGGTTTGGAAATTTTTGATCATGCACGGGCCATGCAACGGGCAGCAGCACAATTGCACCTGGCCGCAGAGGGGCGCGCCGAAGAATTGCGCGGAACCGTCCGCATCACCGCCAGTCTGGCCGTGTCACATTTTATTCTACCCGCAATCATTGCTGATATGCGCCGGACCCTGCCCGAGGTGGACATTGAACTGGTGCCCTCAGACACAACCGAGAACCTGATATTTCGCGAAGCAGACATTGCCATTCGTATGTACCGCCCCACCCAGTTGGACGTGATCACCCGGCATGTGGGCGACAAACCCTTTGGGTTATACGCAGCACGGGCCTATCTGGATCGGGTTGGGCGGCCAAAAACCACGCGCGAAATTTTGAACCTGGACTTTGTTGGCCTTGATCGCAGTGATCTTTTGATCCGTGGCATGCGTGACATTGGCATCAACGTCGGGCGTGAATTTTTCAAGGTGCGCTGTGATGATCAGGCGGCACTTTGGCGGCTGGTGTGCGCCGGGTGTGGGCTGGGCGCGGCGCAGGCATCCATAGGTGATGCAGAGCCACTGGTTGAACGTGTTCCCGTTGATTTCGACCTGCCCAGCCTGCCGATTTGGCTGACAGCACCGGATGCCCTGCGTTCAAATGCACGCATTCGCAGGGTCTGGGATTTTCTGGCAGATGCCCTGGTGGACCCCTCTGACGCTTGACCCTTATGGGCCGGGGCGTTACGCGGGGACCAACAGGATTTGCACGAAGGAAAACCCATGAGTAACCCATCCCTATTGATCCTTGCCGGGGACGGCATCGGCGCCGAAGTTATGGTCGAAGTTGTCAAAATTATTGACTGGTTCGGCGAAAAACGCGGCCTGAAATTCAACGTGTCCGAAGATCTGGTTGGTGGCTGCGCCTATGACGCCCACGGCACCCCCCTGACGGACGAAACCATGGCCAAGGCCCAATCGGTTGACGCGGTTCTGCTGGGTGCTGTGGGTGGGCCAAAATACGACGATCTGGATTTTTCGGTTAAACCCGAACGGGGCCTGCTGCGCCTGCGCAAGGAAATGGATTTGTTTGCCAACCTGCGCCCGGCGCAATGCTTTGATGCGCTGGCTGATTTTTCATCCCTGAAACACGAAATCGTTTCCGGGCTGGACCTGATGATTGTTCGTGAACTGACCAGCGGCGTTTATTTCGGTGAACCCCGTGGCATCACCGATGACAACGAAGGCGGGCGCATTGGTGTAAACACCCAACGCTATACCACCAACGAAATTCGCCGGGTTGCACGCGCGGCGTTTGAACTGGCGGAAAAGCGGTCAAATCGCCTGTGCTCCATGGAAAAGGCCAATGTCATGGAAAGTGGCATCCTTTGGCGCGAAGAAGTTCAGTGGGTCCACGACAACGAATACCCCAATGTGGAACTGACCCACATGTACGCCGACAATGGCGGCATGCAGCTGGTACGCGCGCCCAAACAGTTTGACGTGATCGTCACCGACAACCTGTTTGGTGATATGCTGTCTGATGTGGCGGCGATGCTGACCGGGTCACTGGGCATGCTGCCCTCGGCCAGCCTGGGCCTGCCAATGGCCAATGGTCGCCCCAAGGCCCTGTATGAACCGGTACATGGCTCTGCCCCGGATATCGCGGGTCAGGGTAAGGCAAATCCATCCGCCTGTATCCTTAGCTTTGCGATGGCCCTGCGCTATTCCTTTGATCAGGGCGGCGAAGCAACCCGTCTGGAACAGGCGGTTGAACAGGTTTTGGCCGACGGCATTCGCACCCCCGACCTGATGCAGGCAGGCGACGGCACCCCGGCGACAACGTCGCAAATGGGTGACGCAGTGATTGCAGCCCTGAACGCCAGCCTGTAGCGCACTATAAAACCCATAAATTTAGGGCCGCCGGTGCAAACCAGCGGCCCTTTTCTTTGGCCGTATTGCAAAAAACGAATGCCGGGATTGCGCGCCGCAACTGAAGATTTTGTTGACCAACGGGCATCATTGCGCCACGGCTGGGTAAACAACAGCCGAGATTTTACCATGTCCAACCTTACCGGTGTCCTGAATGCACTTGTAGCATTCGCCATTTTTTCTGCCCATGATGTGGTCGTTAAATTTCTTGGCGGGCTATATTCGCCATTTCAGATTATCTTTTTCAGCACGCTTTTATCGTTCCCACTGATCACGATGATGCTGATGCGTGACCCCACATCCGGGCACCTGCGCCCGGTTCACCCGTGGTGGATTGCCCTTAGAACAATCGCCGGTGTGGTCACAGGTACATCCGCATTTTATGCATTTTCGGTTCTGCCGCTGGCGCAAACCTATGCTGTTATATTTGCAACCCCCCTGTTGATCACGGTGTTGTCGATCCCGATTTTGGGCGAACAGGTGCGCCTGCACAGATGGATGGCCGTGATCATGGGGCTGGTTGGTGTGATCATCGTGCTGCGGCCCGGATCGTCCGAACTGGGGCTTGGGCACCTTGCGGCCCTGACGGCGGCCTTTGGGATTGCGCTGGCATCAATCATCGTGCGCAAGGTTGGGCGGGACGAACGATCTGTTGTATTGCTGATGTACCCGATGCTGGCGAATTTCATTATCATGGCAATCGCCCTGCCGTTTGTCTATAAACCGATGCCCGTGGAACATCTGGGCCTGGTCGGGGTCATTTCCCTGTTTGGCTTTGCTGCTGGTTTACTGCTGATCGTGGCCTACAAACACGCCGAGGCGGCCATTGTCGCGCCGATGCAATATTCCCAGATTATCTGGGCGGCGGTGTTTGGGTACTGGCTGTTTGACGAACGAATAGACAGGGTAACATTGCTGGGGATCGCCGTTATTATCCTGTCTGGTCTGTACATCGTTTATCGCGAAAGCCGGGGCACGGTGTCCGAACACACGCCGGTTTTGCGCACTCGAACGCGGCATGAATTTGGCGCAACCTTTCGCATCAGCGCGTTTTTGCGACGCGGATCATGGAAGAAATGATGCATCATGCAGGGGCGAGCCCCCGCGCATCAACTAAATATCGCAATGCTGTGCGTTAGTTTCGCCGCCCGTTGTCACCGGCAGCCACAGAAAACCTGCCAATTTCACGGTTGACGTTCAGGTTCACGATAACTGCCAATTTCCCCCCGTTTTTAAACCCGGTGGCTGTTCGGTAGTCAGACGAAAAAATAAGCTCGGACAGGGGCGCAGATAATTCTACACGTTTGCGCGCGAACAGACCCTGCGATGATGCGATTGCTTCGACCATTCCGGCCTCTCGGCTGTGGACAAAACCTTCATAGACGGGTGGGGCGTTGGGGTTGGTTGCAATCAGCCAATATTCGGCAACGTCGCGAAGGGTTACAATGAAATTTTCACGTGTTGGGTCAGTATAGACCCCTTCAATTCGCGATGGGGTGCCGTCTTTGCCGATGATGTCAAAGGTTCTGGCGATGCCTTGATCATCATTTGACAGGATCACCAACTGGAACGGTTTATGATTAGCAAGGGCTGTCCATTTTCCGTCAGCAGATGCCGCCCGGTCCCCGGCGCACAGGCCGCTTGCGAAAACCAAGCCTATCAATGGAAAAAGAGCCAGTATTTTGGTGAAGAAAACCAAGGCAGACCCCCGAAATAAGAAAAGGGGGCGAACACTGTCGCCCCCTTTTGTGATTTGGCTAATCAGTAGATGTCAGCACGTGTGTTGTAGACGTTGAACTTGCCTGTTGGTGTGATCAGGCGCTTGTCCTTGATCACGTATTTCAGTTCAAGTGTGCGGTCATCAACTACGACGATTGCCGATTCCTGATCCTTACCGTTCCAGAGTGAAAACCAGACTTCGTCACCGGCTTTGTTGTATTCACCCTGCAGCGCACGGGGCTGACCTTCTGTGATACCGGCCCATTCGACCAGCGGCAGCATGATCACTTCTGGTTCTTCCTGACCCAGTTCATCAATCTTGAAGACACCGACAGAACCCGAAATTTCAGGATCGGGGTTCAAAACCGCATCAACATACAGGTGATTGGATGTTGGGTGTGTTTTCACAAACAGTGAACCACCACCAAGACCATAAAGTGTCTGAACAACCTTCCAGGCGTTATCGGGGTGCCCTTCGGGATCAGTCCCGATCAGTGCCAGGGAATCGTCACCAAGGTGTGATGTGATCCAAACCGGCCCATAAACAGGGTGGTTGATGTTAGCACCACGCCCTGGGTGCGGTGTGATCCCACCTGTTTCGGTGATGTCGACCAGTTTGCCTTCTTTGGTGTCAATCACAACAACCTTACCGCGCGCATTTGCTGCCGTCAGGAAGTAACGGTTTGTCGAATCAAACCCACCGTCATGCAGGAACCGTTCAGCTTCGATCGAAGTGATATTCAGGTTTTTGATGTCTGAATAGTCAACCAGCAGAATACGCCCGGTTTCCTTGACGTTCACAATGAATTCAGGGCGAAAGTGCGATGCAACAATCGCCGCAACACGGGGTTCAGGGTGATATTCCTGATCATCATATGTCATGCCACGGGTGGACACGATTTTCAGTGGCTCAAGCGTGTCACCATCCATGATTGTGAACTGTGGTGGCCAGTAAGAACCAGCGATCGCATACTTGTCTTCATAGCCTGCATATTTAGATGTTTCGACTGAGCGGGCTTCAATCCCGACCTTAACTGATGCAACAATTGTTGGCGTTTTCATCCACATATCGATCATGTCGACCTTGCCATCACGCGCGATCACGAAAAGGTAACGCCCGGATGCCGATACGCGGGTGATATGCACCGCATAACCAGTATCCAGAATGGAAATGATTTCGTAAGTGCCGCCGTCAATCAGGGCAACCTGACCAGAATCACGCAAAGTCACAGAAAAGATGTTGTCGATATCAATATCGTTCATCTTAGAGGTTGGGCGATCTTTTGGTGCGATCCGCAGATCCCAGGATTCGCGGGTTTGCGCCATACCCCATTCAGGTGGGGTGGCAGGCTCTACCAACAGGTAGCGCGCCATCATATCAATCTGATCTTCGCTCAGATCGCCGGACGTGCCCCAGTTTGGCATCCCCGCCGGGGAACCGTAGGTGATGAAATCCACCATATATTCATGGCCATTGTCACGGGTAATATCCGTGGTCAGGGCCCGGCCTGTCGCACCTTTGCGCAACACACCGTGGCAACCGGCACAGCGTTCAAAATAAATCTGGTTTGCGACGCCGTATTCTTCGGCTGTCATAATTGGATCATTGGCACCGTACCCAGGCACTTCAATCTGAAGCTGCCCTGGCGTCGGTATATTCGCGGAACTCTGTGCAAACGCCACTGCACCCGACAATACCAATGGCACCGTCAAGCCAGCAACGCGCAGGAAATTCCGTATCGATTCAGTTCTCATTTTAATAAACCTCCAAGGTTGATGAGTCCTGCGGTGATTATCTGCCCTTATGATCACGCATTCTTGATATATGTTAGGTTGACGGGATTTTTTTAGGGCTAAACAGGGGGGATTTTTATTCAACCAGGAGGTCCAGATGCGAGAAGTCATGACAAAATCCATGGCCCGCAATATCTTCTATGGCGGATCGCTATTCTTCATAGTGATTTTCGTCATAATGTCTGTCCACAGCTATAACTACATCGTCAATGTCTCGACGGCCAAAGCTGAGCTTACAGAGGGTGTCGCGCGCGGGAAAAAGGTGTGGGAAAAACACGCCTGCATTAACTGCCATACATTATTGGGCGAAGGTGCGTACTTTGCCCCGGAACTTGTCAACGTCATGTCACGGTGGGGCGTCGCCGACGACCCGGAAGGTGCCTTTGACGTTTTGCAAGGCTGGATGGAAGCCCAGCCATCAGGGATAGAAGGGCGCCGTCAAATGCCGCAATTCAACCTGAGTGATGAAGAAGTTCGCGATCTTTCCGAATTCTTCCTCTGGATCAACCAAATCGATTCTCAAGGCTGGCCGCCAAATGACGCCGGCTAGGGTAAAAAACGGAGAAACCCAATGAAATACCAATCTCAAAAAGTTGCCTATGCCTATTTCCTGACTGCAATGGCTGTATTTGCTGTTCAGGTTCTGGGCGGCCTATGGGCAGGCTGGATCTACATTTCACCGAACTTTATGGCGGAAGCCATGCCGTTCAACATCATACGGATGCTGCACACCAATTCCCTGATTGTCTGGCTATTGCTTGGCTTTTTCGGGGCGGCCTATTTCCTGATACCGGAAGAGGCAGAGCGCGAGCTGCATTCACCAATGCTGGCCTATGTTCAGTTGGCAATTCTGGTGCTGGGAACCGCGGGCGTCGTGGTCACCTATACGTTTGATCTGTTCCCCGGCCACTGGTTGCTGGGCAAAGAAGGGCGTGAATTTATCGAACAACCTGTCTGGGTAAAACTGGGCATTGTGGTTGCTTCACTGATCTTCCTGTTCAATATCACAATGACGGTTCTAAAGGGGCGCAAAACGGCAATTACCAACGTGTTGTTGCTTGGCCTTTGGGGGCTGGTGCTGTTGTTCCTGTTTTCGTTCTACAACCCATCCAACCTGTCACTGGATAAAATGTTCTGGTGGTACATTGTCCACCTGTGGGTAGAAGGCACATGGGAACTGGTGATGGCATCAATCCTTGCCTTCCTGTTGCTGAAACTAACCGGTGTTGACCGTGAAATCATTGAAAAATGGTTGTATATCATCGTCGCCACCGCGCTGTTTTCCGGCATTCTTGGAACCGGTCACCACTATTACTGGATCGGCACGCCGGGTTACTGGCAGTGGGTCGGATCAATATTTTCCGCACTGGAAGTGATCCCGTTCTTTGCAATGATGTCGTTCAGTTTCGTCATGGTCTGGAAAGGCAAGCGTGACCACCCGAATAAGGCAGCACTGCTTTGGGCGCTGGGTGCGGCGACTGTGGCCTTTTTCGGGGCTGGGGTCTGGGGCTTTTTGCACACGCTGCATGGGGTCAACTATTACACCCACGGCACACAGATCACCGCCGCCCACGGGCACCTGGCGTTCTTTGGGGCCTATGTCTCGGTTAACCTCGCGATCTTCAGCTATGCCATGCCAATCCTGCGCGGGCGTGACCCGTATAATCAGGTGCTGAACATGGCCAGTTTCTGGCTGATGACCGGTGGTATGACCTTCATGACGTTTGTTCTGACATTTGCCGGAACCATTCAGACCCACATGCAGCGGGTCTTGGGTGAAAACTTCATGGATATTCAGGATAGCATGAACCTGTTCTTTGTCATGCGCTGGGTTGCAGGTCTGGCCGTGGTAATCGGGGCATTACTGTTTATCTATGCACAGCTGTTTCCCGGCAAAGAAATTATCTCCAGCGGTGATAAGGACTAACCATGAACACGCAAAAAAAAATGGGGGGGGCTGCGGCCCCCTTCTACAATCCGGTCGGGGACGAATGTGACGTTTTCGACATGGCGTTTAAAAACAATCTGCCCCTGCTGTTAAAGGGGCCGACAGGGTGCGGTAAAACACGTTTCGTTTCGTATATGGCCGCACGGCTTGGCCGCCCCTTGTATACGGTAGCCTGCCATGACGACCTGTCAGCAGCTGATCTTGTTGGCCGCTTCCTGCTAAAGGGTGGTGAAACGGTATGGGTTGACGGTCCGCTGACACGCGCGGTGCGCGAAGGCGCGATCTGTTACCTTGACGAAGTGGTTGAAGCCCGCAAAGACGTAACCGTTGTGTTGCACCCATTGTCGGACGATCGCCGCATTTTACCCCTTGATAAAACCGGTGAAGAAATAGCGGCCGCCCCCGGCTTTATGTTGGTGGCGTCTTACAACCCCGGCTATCAGAACATCCTGAAATCCCTGAAACCATCCACGCGCCAGCGGTTCCTGTCGCTTGATTTTGATTTTCCGGCCCCGGATCGGGAAGTTGAAATTGTAACGAAGGAAAGCGGGCTTGGCGCCGAACAGGTGAAATCCCTTGTCCGGCTGGCTGGTAAACTGCGCGCCCTTAAGGGGCAGGATTTGGAAGAAGGGGTTTCCACCCGACTGATCATTTACTGCGCCATTTTGATCCGCGAAGGCATGCCCGTTGAACGGGCCATTCTGGCGGCGATGATTGAACCGCTAAGTGATGACGCTGATGTCAAACGTGGCCTGCTTGATCTGGTCACCGCGATCTACGGGTAACCAAAATGGCCGAGCACGCAATCGAACCGTGGGAACCGGAAGAAACCATCGGTAAAATCTGGCATTCCTATGCCAGCCGGCTGCACGTCCCCGAAACCCATGACGATTTCGCCGTGAAACTGTCGGATGTAGAGGTGCGCCTTGGTGTGTTTTTTCGCGGCCTTGGCGGGTCCCACGGAACCGAAATAAAAGAAGTCAAACCGGTTGAATCCCACCACCGCCTGTCATTTCGCCGTTCCCTGGGAACGTATCGCGAAAAAATTGCACGACCGTCTTATGATGGTGAAACCCTGCGCCTGCCAATACAAATCGCAGACTTCCCAGCGCGCGAAGCAAATGCCGCCCTTTATTTCTGGCTGGCGGCATCTGCGGCCCATGCCCCTGATCCGGTGGTCGAAGATGACCCCCTGCGCGCCGATATTCGTGCCCTACAGGCAGCAACGGTTATGGCGCACGCCACCTTAGCGGCCTGTCCGGGGTTGCGTGGTTTTCATACCGTTCTTGTTGGTGCCTGCCGTCAGGCCCGCCCAACAGTTGCCCTGCCGCATATTGAAAAATCTGTAGAAGCTGCAATTGATCACCTATTGGGTGGCCCGGCCCCACAGGATGCCGGCGCAGTCGGGTTTCTAACCGCCATCCGCAACCCCGATGCCGACCTGTCGGCGATCAACGCACCAAAAGGCTATCGCCCCTACCGCCCGGTCCCCCTGTGGCCCGATCTGCGGCCCGCGGCAGACCGAATGAAACTGGACCGCCTGGCAGAAACAGAAGAATCCGATGCCCCCCAGGGTGACGAAGAAGGCACAATGAAAGCACGGCATGGTGAATCGGATCTGGCCGAACGCCGTGACAGCCTGATCCTGCACCGGTTCGAAGCAATATTTTCGTGGGTTGAAAGCCTGAACATGAACCGCCGCATCGAAGATGACGACGAAGACAACGCCCGCAAAGCCGCCGATGATCAGGAAGAACTTACCCTTGGGCAGGTGTCCAAAAAAACCGCAACCCGACTGAAATTCCATCTGGATCTGGCCCCCGAAGACGTGGACCGTGAACGCCTGTCCGGTACACATATTTATCCCGAGTGGGATCATCGAAAATCAACATATATTCCTGACCATTGTCGGGTTTTGTCCAGCGATGCCCCGCTTTGTGATGAGCCACCGGTTTTTACCACCGACCCTGCTGCACGCAGGCGCATCCGCGCCGTTAAGCGCCAGTTTGAAGCCCTGCGCCCGAAACGCATCATTTTGCCCCGGCAACTGGATGGTGATGAACTGGACCTTGAGGCAGTGATTGCCGCACAGGTTGAACTGCGCGCAACCGGGCAGTGCAGTGACCGGGTTTATCGCGCCACCCGCACCCAAGACCGGGATCTGGCCGTTTCGATCCTGATGGACACATCCCGATCAACCGAAAGCGCCATTGGCCAGCGCACGGTGATTGATGTGGAAAAAGAGGCCCTGGCCGCCCTGGCCTGGGGGCTGGACGCCTGTGGCGATGATTTTGCGATCAATACGTTTTCGTCCCTGCGCCGCGACCGTGTTTATCTGCTGAACTGCAAAAGTTTCGACGAAACGATGGGCGCGCAGGTCGAGGCCAAGATCGAGGGCCTGACCCCCGGTTTCTACACCCGCCTCGGCGCAGCGGTACGGCACGCATCCGATGACTTGGCCGAACGGCCGCATCGCAAACGTTTGTTGTTGGTAATAACTGACGGTAAACCAAACGATCTGGACCATTACGAGGGCCGTCACGGGATCGAAGACAGCCGTATGGCTATCCGCGAGGCACGGCGCAAAGGTCACTCGGTCCACGGCGTTGTTATCGACGCCAAAGGGCAGGCGTGGTTCTCTCGGATATTTGGAAATGGCGGGTTCTCGGTGGTGTCTGACGCTAGTAAGCTTGCTAGTGCCCTACCGGAGATTTACCGACAGATCACAGGCGGGGCATGACATCGCCAGCGCATAGCGTATTTGACGAATTGCCCGGAGAACTAATGATCTGGGTGCTGATCGTTAGTGAGCTTTTGGTGTTCGGCGCGGGGCTGCTGGTGTTTCTAGTATTACGCGCAACCGATCCGGAGCTTTTCGCTCAATCCCAAGATATGTTGAACCGCAGCGCCGGCGCGTTTAACACCCTCGTGCTTGTCACCAGCGGACTATTCGCGGCCATAGCGTCACGTCATGCAGGCACCAACGTTGCCAAAACCCGCGTGTGGCTTGCTGGGGCTTTTGCGCTAGGCGTAGTGTTTTTGGCGATTAAGTACACCGAATACGCCGATAAAGCGCGCCATGGGATCGGCATCGAAACGAATGATTTCTTTACGTTTTACTATCTAATAACCGGATTTCACGCGATGCATGTTATCGCTGGACTGGTCG